>CALRKC020000377.1:0-3422 GCA_943367895.1 Erythrobacter sanguineus
TAACTCTTCGGCAAGGCCACGGAGGTAGCCATTGGTTGCGACATTCATGAAAAATTTCACCAATATCCTTAATCTCGTCTTTGAAGTAATAAGTGATTCGAGCATGAGTTAAATCAACTGAGTAACAAAAGTACTCTTTTTAACATAAAAAAAAACAAAAAAGCCCTTAAAAATTTAAGGGCTCTCTTTTTATAAATCATCGTAATCAGTTGGTACTACCTACCGATTGCACGATAAAACCGATCGTTGCGAGTTTGTTGGCATCGAGAATATTCCTTCCGTCAAAAACAAAAGCCGGCTTTTGCATGTTGTCATAAATTTTTTGCCAGTCATAATCCCTGAACTCATCCCATTCTGTAAGAATCGCCACCGCGTGCGCGCTTTTGCAAACATCGTAAGGGTCTTCCATAACCTGAATGCCTTTTTTATTGAGGTCTGACGAGCGTGTTTGCAAATAATCAAGGTCTGAAAGCACTTGCTTTTCCTTAACCTGTGGATCGAACACCGCGATATTTGCCTGTTCATTCAGTAAATAATCGGAAACATAAATTGCCGCTGATTCGCGCGTATCATTAGTATCTTTCTTAAATGCCCAGCCCAAAAATGCAATCTTTTTTCCTGAAACGGTGTTGTATAAAGTTTGCACAATATTGGCAGCAAATCGCCTTTTCTGGTGATCATTCATGATAATTACCTGTTCCCAATAATCGGCCACTTCATTCAATCCGTAAGATTTTGCAATATAGACCAGGTTGAGGATGTCTTTCTGGAAACAAGACCCTCCGAACCCTACGGAAGACTTCAGGAATTTTGGCCCGATACGGCTATCCATCCCAATTGCCCTTGCCACTTCATTGACATCTGCTCCGGTTTTCTCGCACAACTCAGACATTGCGTTGATTGAAGAAACCCTTTGTGCAAGGAATGCGTTGGCGGTCAGTTTTGACAATTCCGAAGACCATACATTAGTGGTAAGGATGCGATCAGATGAAACCCAATTCGCATAAACCTCAACCAGTGAAGCGATGGCCTCTTGTCCTTCCGGACTGGTCTCTCCTCCTATCAGCACCCTGTCCGGATGCAAAAGGTCCTGCACGGCCGTTCCTTCAGCCAGAAATTCAGGATTCGATAAAATCTGGAAACGAACACCGTTTCCTGTATTCTCGAGAATACTCTTTATGGCTTCGGCTGTTCGTACAGGCAGTGTGGACTTTTCAACGACAATTTTATCATTCTTTGCCACTGAGGCTATCTGCCTTGCACACAACTCAATATACTTTAAATCTGCTGCCATCCCTTTTCCTAGACCGTACGTTTTGGTAGGCGTGTTAACCGAAATAAAAATCATTTGTGCCTCATCAATGGCTTTATCGACTTCTGTTGAAAAAAACAGGTTTCTGCCACGTGCTTCTGCAACAAGATCGCTGAGCCCCGGTTCATAAATTGGAATATTTTCGACATTTTCGTCGTTCCATGCGGCTATTCTTTCAGCGTTAAGATCGACAACAGTCACTTTAATATGAGGGCATTTCTGGGCAATTATCGCCATAGTCGGACCACCTACATAGCCGGCCCCGATGCAACAAATGTTTGTAATTTTCATTTTATTTATAGTTTCAAAAAGATTGAATTCGTTTATAACTTACCGTCCGCTTTATTTCCGAGTATGCCTTTTACATCATACAACACCGCATTTGGTTTTTTCAATATATCATAATCAATATCCATAAATTCCAGGTGTGAAACGCCAAGCACTATAGCGTCGAATTTTTCATCAGGGATATTATTGGTCGTTTTCAGCTTATACTCATGCATTACTTCAGCCGGATTAGCCCATGGATCAAAAATTGAAACGCGAATACCGTATTCTTCCAAAGCAGTGATGACGTCCACTATTTTTGTATTTCTTACGTCCGGGCAATTTTCCTTGAAGGTAATGCCCAGCATGAGCAATTCTGCTCCGTTTACAACAACCCCTTTGCGGATCATCAACTTTACGACTTCAGAAGCTACGTAGGATCCCATACTGTCATTAAGCCTCCTGCCTGCAAGGATAATTTCAGGATGATAACCTGATTCCTGGGCTTTTTGCGCAAGATAATACGGATCCACGCCGATGCAGTGTCCTCCTACAAGCCCCGGACGGAACGGAAGGAAATTCCACTTTGTACCGGCCGCTTCCAATACGGCGTGCGTATCGATTCCGAGTCTGTTAAAAATCTTGGAAAGCTCATTGACAAATGCAATGTTGATATCGCGTTGTGAATTTTCAATCACTTTTGCCGCTTCAGCCACTTTGATTGTAGGAGCGAGGTGTGTTCCGGCAGTGATTACCGATTTATATAATTGGTCTACTTTCTGTCCGATTTCAGGTGTGGATCCAGCCGTGACTTTAAGGATTTTTTCGACGGTATGTTCTTTATCACCCGGGTTGATGCGCTCCGGGGAATACCCCGCGAAAAAATCGACATTGAATTTCAGCCCACTGATTTTTTCAAGCACCGGCACACATTCTTCTTCAGTAACCCCCGGATAAACAGTCGACTCATAAATTACGATATCACCCTTTTTAAGCACCTTTCCTACCGTTTCACTTGATTTATAAAGCGGTGTCAGATCTGGTCGGTTGTTTTTATCAACCGGTGTAGGTACCGTGACGATATAGTAATTGCAGTCCTTTATATCTTCTGAATTGGCGGAGCACCAGAGCCCTGTTGAATTATCGTTGGCATCTTTCAACAATACAGACTGCAGCAGTTCTTTTTCTACTTCGAGCGTATTATCAACACCTGAATTAAGTTCTTTCACGCGATTTTGGTTGATGTCAAAGCCCACTACCCGATATTTGGTCGCAAACAACCGTGCTAATGGTAAACCTACATATCCTAAACCTATAACTGCTATTTTCATTTTTTGCTTTTTAAACTCTTGTTCTTATTTAAGGTTGTTCCAATACCAGTTAACGGCCTCTTTTAATCCTTCTCGCATTGAAAATTGTGGATTATAGCCCATTTGCCTTTTGGCCTTATCGATGCTGGCCAGTGAGTGTGGGATATCCCCTGCCCTGTTTGGTCCGTAAATCACATCAACTTTGGCTATCGCAGGATCATGTTCAGAGAGAAATTCCTTCAGATAACCGACAAGATCATTGAGTGTGGTCCTGTCGCCAAAAGCCGTATTATACACCGTGTTTACGGCATCCGGATTTTGTGTTGTCATGGCCAGTTCGTTCATCTGGATTACGTTGTCGATATAAGTAAAATCCCTTGAATAATTTCCGTCACCATTGATTACAGGACTTTCATAATTCATAAACTGCATTACGAATTTTGGGATCACGGCTGCATAGGCCCCCTTTGGATCCTGCTTCCTTCCGAAAACATTGAAATATCTTAAACCGATAGTTTGCAGTCCGTAAGTTT
>CALRKC020000378.1:0-3419 GCA_943367895.1 Erythrobacter sanguineus
ATGATCGATGTACGGATTCCGGTTGGACTGGTAATTGTAAATGTCGTTGTTGCGATCAATTTCTTTCTGTGAAATGGGATCAAGTAAATGCCACTGATACAATATCTTCAGGAAAGGATCCGCCAGTACTTTGTTCGATGAGCCATCAAACATGGCATAGCTCCATCCTGAAATCTCATCCTGGTACCGTGTTACGAAATAAAAGTATATCCTGGCAATGTCGCCCTTAAATTCATCGATAGGCTCAAACACGATACCGGTATATCCTGCAGCGTATCCTGTATTACTGTTGTTTCCCAGTTTTGATCCGTTCAGCGTAGGATTGCTGATACCGCTTTGTGACACGAGATTAGATCCTACAACACCGTAAGGATAGTTGCTTCTGAAACCATTTACACGACCGTCAGTGGGCAATAAATGGTGCGCATCGCCGCGCATAGGAGGAGCCTGCGAAAAAACAGACTGGGGTATAACGTGCTCCTTATTATAACAATCTCCTTCACTATTATAATTGCCACAAGCATCACTGGACACATTTGGACTGTAATTATAGGGATTGGTTGTAGTGGGTTTTTCTGAATAGGGATCCAGAATACTTCCGTCGTCTTCATAATAAAGGTCAAGATCGTGATCGAGGAAAAAATTATCAATGGCATTATAGCCCTGGTCATCATGATCATTGATTATATTAAAAAGCTGCGTTTTCAGTGTATAGCCTGTTCCGGTTGCAGAGTTGTAATATCCTGCAGGAATCTGCGCAAAGCCAATAGTCGCGAGCAGCAAAATAAACGAGGTAAGTGTCTTTTTCATAAGGTAGCTGTTATGCTTTTCTTTCCAGTAACGCCATATAAAACCCATCAAAACCCGATTCTGAGGCGAGGATCCTGGTTTCTTTTACAAAGTTAAAATTTTTACCGTTTTCGGTCGTAAGAAAATGTTTTATTTGCTCCTGATTTTCAGAAGGTAAGACAGAACAGGTGGCATAAACCATTTTACCTCCCGGCTTTACGATACGGCTGTAACTTTCCAGCACTTCGGCCTGTACTTTACGGATGTTGTCAATAAACTCAGGCTGTAACTTCCACTTGGCATCAGGGTTTCGTTTCAATACACCCAATCCGCTGCAAGGCGCGTCTATCAATACGCGATCCGCTTTTTCCTGCAATTTCTTGATGACTTTGGTAGAGTCGATGATTTTATATTCAATATTAAAAGCGCCATTTCTTTTTGCACGAAGTTTGAGTTGCTTGAGTTTACTTTCATATAAATCCATCGCAATCAACTGGCCTTTGTTTTCCATAAGTGAAGCGAGGTGAAGCGTCTTTCCACCGGCGCCGGCACAGGTGTCGACAACGCGCATTCCCGGTTTTACGTCTAAAAATGCTGCAACGAGCTGCGAACTGGCATCCTGTACCTCAAACATCCCTTCCTTGAAAGCTTCGGTCAGGAATACGTTGGCACGTTCCTTCAGCACCAGGGCATCGGGCTGGTCTTTAAGGAATTCTGTTTCAATATTAAGATCCATTAAAACTGCACGCAGTTTTTCCTTAGTGGTTTTTAAGGTATTAACACGAAGGATGACTTTTGCAGGCTGGTTTTGCGCGGCAATTTCTTCAGCCCATTTCTTTTCCCCCAGTTCCTTTACACCCAATTCGTCCATCCAATCGGGAATGGATTCCCTGAAGGTACGTATTTTGGACAGTTCATCGAAACGCCCCTTGATTTTACGTTCCGGTGTGCCTTCCAATTGCCTCCAATCCGGAATCGGATAACCGCGAAGTACCGCCCAAACGGCAAAAATCCGCCATAAATCATCGCGGTCAAAGGGTTCTTTTACCCCGGCGATTTCAGCATATAATCTTTTCCAGCGTACGACTTCATAGATGGTTTCGGCCACATATTTGCGGTCGTGACTGCCCCAGCGCTTGTCTTTCTTCAATGCCCTTGCTACAACCTTATCAGCGTATTCCCCTTCATTGAAGATGGCATTCAGCGAGTCAATCGTGGTATAAACTAAATTCCTGTGTAATCTCATTATTAAATTTTAAAGGGTGCAAAGGTACGTTATTTCGTTTAAGGTTTAAAGGTCAGGGTTGAGTGAACTTTAAAACAGTAAACCTTAAACTTTTCAATCATGTTTCCCATCATAGTATACGTGCCACTTTCCCTGGACTTTCATCACCTGCTCAATCACGTCACGTACTGCTCCTTTTCCGCCATCCTTATGTGAGATATAAGCAGCAATTTCCCTGATTTCAGGACTGGAATCCTTCGGACAGGCTGGCAGACCAACCAACTGCATCACATGATAGTCAGGGATGTCATCGCCCATGTACAAGACCTGTTCCGGTTTGATGCCGTACAATTCCGTGTATTCGTTAAAAGTTTCGGTTTTACTCGGACAGGCAAGGTAAATATCCGTAATGCCGAGATTTCGAAGCCTGATGCGAACGCCTTCACTGCTTCCGCCTGAAATAATGCAGACGCGATAACCGGATTCGACCGCAGCTTTCATCGCAAAACCGTCACGGATATTCATCGTCCTCAGCATTTCCCCGGTTTGGGTGACATGTACGGTACTGTCGGTCAATACCCCATCGACATCAAAAATGAATGTCGTAATATCGTTCATGATTTCTTTATAACTCTTCGCCATGTTGTTGTATGGATTGGGTTAGGATATGGTAAATCTCTTTTTTATAATCTGACAAAAATGCTTCGTGCGCATCGATGGTTTTACGATCATTGCGTTTTGCCGGACCGGTTTGCGCTTCTGATGGCGAAAGCAGCATAACTTTGGCAGCAGTTTCGGCAATCAAAGGTTTGAGGATTTCGAAAGGCACCTGATGGTCCCGGCAGATTTCATCGGCAATCTGATATAGGTGGTTCGTAAAATTATTGGCAAAAACCGCTGCGACATGCAATGCTTTCCTTTGTTCTGAATTGATGGCGTAAGGTTTCTCGGATATCGCTCTCGCTGTTCGTTCCAAAAGCTGGTAATCTGCAGCAAACTGCGCTTCAATACAGATTGGGATACCACGGAAGTCAACTGCTTTATTTTTACTGAAAGTCTGCAAAGGATAAAAAACTGCCTTTCGATTGTTATCGTGAATGATTTCCAAAGGCATGGTGCCGGAAGTATGTGCTACCAAACGGTTTTTAAACGGTAATGACGCAGAAATCTCCGCTATGGCATCATCTGATACCGCAATAATGTACAGGTCAGCTTCTTCAAAATCTGACAAGTCATGAATCAGGTGGATACTATCGGGTAATAAAAATCCAAGGTCTTTCTTTCTCGAAAAAAGCTGCGCCAATTGTACCGAATCGCTTTGGGCGAAAGCCTGAACCAAATGGCCGGCAACATTTCCTGAGCCAATAATACTGACTTTAATCATGCTGTAAAATTATTGAAAAGT
>CALRKC020000379.1:0-3417 GCA_943367895.1 Erythrobacter sanguineus
TTTACTGATTTACCGCAACGAGCGCAAGTACTTAAGGAATGGTTGCGACTTTGTGCAGTTTGCGTAAATCCTTGCGCTCTTTGCGGTTAAAAAAAGTCATAAAGACCTGTTCCTATAATAATTCACCAGCAGCTCCACAAAACGACTATAACCTTCCATGCCGTCTTTTTGCTGGTTCATTTTCAGGAAACGGTCATAGAAAATCTTGAAGCCCGATTCAATAAAACTTTCATATTGCGCCCAGAATTCCCGGCTCTCCCGGTAATTCTCCAGCACCCCCCGGTTAATCAAAGGCAGGAACACCTTACTGCTGCCTGCTGCCGTACGCTCAAAAGTATTCAGGCAGTACCGCAACGCAAAAGAATAGGCCGCATATTGAAAATAAAGGTCTTCATTGCTTTTCGCCGAAAGGAACCCGATGAAATTGGCCTCGCTTTCAGAAGCATAGCCCAGCTGGTGCGCCATTTCGTGGCAGACCGTCACCGGAAACGCATACAACGGCATCTTGTCATTCACCTGCGCTTCGCCCGTAAACGGATTCAGGTATCCCGAAAAACCCATATAAGTGAGCGGCAGGCTGTAGACAGAGCCCTTGATGCTTTTGTGTGTATAACTAAATTGCGGATACTGCCTCGAAAGCGCCGCATATCCGGCAACTGTCTTCTCATAAATCGCTTCACGCGAATAGGGGAAAACAACTTTCGCATCAGCGTTTTTCGTAAGCTGTAACTGGATGCCATTGGTTTTATCAATCAGCCTTAACGTAAATTCCCGCAGCGCCTCCTGCGTATAATCTTTTTGAATACCCAAAGTTTCGTTCAATGGCTTTCGGTAGTAATTGAAAGCCCAAAGCAGGTGGAATGCAAAATAGGCCACCGAAAGAAAGCTGCAAATGTGTAGCAGGTTTCCCTTCCAGTTTGTACGCCAGGATTTCCTCGTCCTGAAAAGCCATCGGAAAAGAAAGAACAACACAACGCTGTACATAATATCACCAAACGAAAACGGAATCCACCCCAGCAATATCCGCAACGTTTTGGAAATCGGCTGATACAGGCCCGTGCTGTACCACGCCTCAACAACCTCAGGGAAAAAACCGAGCAGTTTAATCAGGATCACCTGAACGACGAGCAGTAACGGAAGGAGGTATTTCTTTTTCAAGTGTTTTAATGGTAACAAAGTGTCAAAGTTACAAAGTTATCGGTAGGTTTTTCTTTTAAAAACAGGGCCGGGTTAACCTGCCAATCTAGCGTGCCTCGCGCAGCCTGCGATAAGTTCCCGCAAACACCCCGGCAACCGCCCAAAACGGTACCACCGACAAAATGATCTTCCAGTTACCGCTGAAAATTCCCGTAATAAATACCATCAGGGCCAGCAGCCCCAACAGCAGCAGCCCGCAGAGCACCAACCGTCGGTCGGGCTTCCAAAGCGAAAACAACAACAGCAACTGCCCGATCGCCGGACCAATAATCAGCGGATGCAGCAGCGAAGTTTTGTCATCCTTAAAAATCAGCTCGTACTGCATTTGGAACAGGAACGCACTTCGATCGGCCCACTCAAAATAAAAACCAAAGAACGTCAGGAATAGCAAAAGGCTGTAAATCCGTGTCTGTTTTCTCATAGAACAGCAAATAATAAGATTGCTTCAGGTCCGCAATATCTTCTCCATCGGCCTGCCCTTCGCCAATTCATCAACCAGCTTGTCCAGGTAACGCACTTTTTGCATCAGTGGGTCTTCAATATCTTCAATCCGATAACCACAAATGATACCTGTAATTTTCGAGACATTTGGGTTGAGCTGTGGCGCCTGTGCAAAAAAATCCTCGAAATTAGTTTTGCTGTCAAGCTGCTGCTGTAATGCTTCGCGGCTGTATCCCGTAAGCCAGCAGATTACCGTGTCCACCTCTTCCTTCGTACGGCCTTTTTTCGCCGCCTTGGTAATGTAGTGCGGGTAAACGCCCGCAAACAACATCTTGTAAACCCGTTGGTTGTCCATAATCAAATGCTTTTGTTCCTTATTGGCGAATTTAAAAAATAATTGCGTGCACAGCCCGCTGCCCACCCAAATTAACAGCCGTTGCGCTCCCGCACCCGCCATTGCAGCACCGCACATGGCATTCTAAGCTTCGCACACGGCATTGCAACGCCGCACATGGCATTGTAACCTCCGCACACGGCATTGCAAACGCGACACACGGCATTGTAACTTCCGCACACGGCATTGCAAACGCGACACACGGCATTGTAACCTCCGCACATGGCATTGCAAACGCGACACACGGCATTGTAAGCTCCGCACATGGCGTTGCAAACGCAACACACGGCATTGTAACCTCCGCACATGGCATTGCAAACCCAAAATCCATCATTACAATACGGAACCGTGAAAATATGTCCCGGACAATTGCACCAACGCCCAAAACCATTTAACTTTGAACCCTAAACCCTAAACCCTAAACCCAGAACCCTGAACCCTGAACCCTGAACCCTGAACCCTAAACCTTAAAACTCAAACAAACAGTGAGCAACGAAATCAGAAACCTCGAACCCAAAGCCCTTTGGAACAAATTTGCCGACTTAAATGCGGTGCCGCGCCCTTCTAAAAAAGAGGAACGCGTGATTGAATTCATGAAAAACTTCGGCAACAGCCTCGGACTGGAGACTTTTGAAGATGAGATCCGCAACGTCATCATCCGCAAACCCGCCACCAAAGGCATGGAAAACCGCAAGATGATCGTCATGCAGGGACACCTCGATATGGTGCACCAAAAGAACAACGATACCGTTTTTGATTTTGATACGCAGGGCATCGAGATGTACGTCGACGGCGACTGGGTTCGTGCCCGCGGTACCACACTGGGCGCCGATAACGGCCTCGGCGTAGCGACCATTATGGCCATCCTCGAAAGTACCGATATCCCGCATCCCGCGATCGAAGCATTGTTCACCATCGATGAGGAAACCGGAATGACCGGCGCACTCAACCTGAAGGGCGGCATACTGCAGGGAGAAATACTGCTGAACCTCGATACCGAGGAAGATGATGAAATTGATATCGGCTGTGCCGGCGGCGTCGATGTTACCGCCACCGCTGTCTACGATGAAGAAGAAACACCCGAAGGCTCCGTAGGATATAAGATTACCGTAAAAGGACTCAACGGCGGCCACTCCGGAATGGACATCCACAAAGGACTCGGTAATGCCAATAAGATCATGAACCGCCTGCTGTTTGGTGGTTTTGAGAATTTCGGATTGCAGCTGGCCGAACTCAACGGTGGCAGCCTCCGCAACGCCATCCCACGGGAAAGTGTCGCCGGCATCATTATCGCCGGCATGTATGACGAGGCCTTTGTATTCGATATGCAGGAAGTGATCGGGGACATTAAGAAAGAATTTAAGACCACAGAGCCAAAGCTTGAA
>CALRKC020000380.1:0-3414 GCA_943367895.1 Erythrobacter sanguineus
ATCTATCGCTATTGTTCCACTGGTATGGGGATATGCCGAAGATGCCCCAAGGACCATACAATTCGTAAGGGTATTGCCAGTAGTGCTTCCTGAGAAAAGCACCGTAGAAGCCTCTATAGCGGTCGAATAATTGCTCAGCGTGAGCGAATTGCCACCTGAGTTGAGTCCGTTTACAGTCACCTGAGATCCTTTTATCGTCAATAAAGGACTGTCCATATTTCCGCTGATTGCCCTGGCCTGTCCTCCGACAGGAGAAATCAGGATAGCGGAATAAGAAGCGCCTCCGGTACCGCTTGCATTGAGTATAGATTGTGCCGATTCCACCGAATCCGCAGTAATTGCAATAGTAACCGTGCCTGTATGGATACCGGCATTAACAGCATCTATTGCCGCTTTTAACGTAGGATAGTTTATGCCACCCGGATTTACGTACGCTACAGCGGTTGATGTGAGGTTGCTGGTATTGCCATTCATTGCAAATCCTTCCAACGTCGCCATGTTGCCACCGTTGATTACATTAGGTACGGTTGTAATTCCGGAATTGTTACCGCCGGATACGCCTACGTTGAAATTGTATGCAGCTACGCAGTTCGTAGAGGAAGGATTCGCCATATTACCCAAAATTGCCGCTTGTGAAAGCGCAGCATTGTAAATCCTGACGCCGTCGATTTCGCCCTTAAAATAAGTGTTGTTGGGGAAGTAGCCGCCTACCTCAATGGTATGGCTATTATCCATCAGCAATGGCAATCCGCTAAATGTTCCTGACCCAACCAGGTTCCCGTTAACATAGATGTTGTATCCTGTCGTACTGACCGCATAGGCAACATGGAACCATTGGTTTACCTGGTAGTTGTATGTCGCATCTGCAGTAGTGGTAAGCCAGCTTCCGCCATTCCCGATATCGCCATGTATCCTGTTGCCATCGAGTATCTGTATGTCAAACGACCTGTCACCGGTATTGCGGGTGCTGAAGATGTGCATGTTCTTCGTCGCATCTCCCGGCTTTACCCATGCCTCAACGGTGAAATTTCCGTTAACGGCGCCGATAATGGGCATTGCGACACGGTCATCAACACCATCGAAATTCAATGCATTCCCGGAAAGTTGCGCTTGCGATGGAAGTATCGTAAATAATAATAATATAAGTAATATTCTTTTCATGGCTAAGGATATTAATGGATACTAGCAAAAATACCTTGTGTTTGTATACTTTAAAATACACGAAATGATGTATTTTAAGAAAACATTAGTAATCCGGGGGAAGCTTATGTCTTTGTGATTTTGTTGAAGGTTGACTGATTATTATATAAAAATTGTAATTGTCTTGCTTTAAATGAACATATAGTGAAGCCATAATGTAAGTATAGTGTAAATATTAAAATAACATAATTTAATACTTACACTATACTTACATAATACTTACATAATACTTACACCATGTTGACGTATGGATAGAAACAGTTTCACGACGTTCAACGTGGACAAAGAATTTTACACTGAGCAGGTTTTCCAAGTTTTATATAAAATAAGTCAGAATACTATGTAATCGTTATATCGTAAAACAAAAATTCCGGTATTTTATCAGCCAATGCAGATTATATCTTATATGAATTATCTTTGCGCCACAAACTAACGCGGCATTGACATTAAAAACTATTTAAGCAACAATGAAAGAACTACTCAAGAAATTTGAAGATAAAGCACCCGAGATCGTATTCAACTGGAAAGATTCCGAAACGGAAGCCGAAGGATGGACGGTTATCAATTCCCTGCGTGGCGGGGCAGCCGGGGGCGGTACAAGAATGCGCAAGGGATTGGATATGAATGAAGTTTTGTCTCTGGCAAAAACGATGGAAGTGAAATTCAGCGTATCAGGTCCTGCCATCGGCGGCGCAAAAAGCGGTATTAATTTTGATCCGAACGACCCCCGTAAACAGGGTGTTTTGCAACGTTGGTATAAAGCCGTTTCCCCGTTATTAAAAAGTTACTATGGAACCGGAGGCGATTTAAATGTTGATGAAATACACGAGGTCATCCCGATGACCGAAGAATGTGGTGTATGGCATCCGCAGGAAGGTGTTTTCAACGGGCATTTCAAGCCAACTGAAGCAGACAAGATCAATCGCATAGGGCAATTGCGTCAGGGTGTTGTAAAAGTGATTGAAAATCCAGTTTTTTCTCCTGATGTCGCCCGAAAGTATACTGTTGCCGATATGGTTACCGGTTACGGTGTCGCTCAGGCAGTGCGCCACTATTATGATATTTTCGGCGGGAGTATTAAAGGGAAGAAAGCCATCATCCAGGGATTTGGGAATGTTGGTTCGGCAGCGGCATTTTACCTGGCTGCGATGGATGTGAAAGTTGTAGGTATTATTGACCGTGAAGGCGGTATAATCAATAGCGACGGATTTTCTTTTGAAGAAATAAAAAACCTGTTTCTTAATAAAGATGGCAACAAATTAGTAGCCGACAATATGATTCCGCTGGAAGAGATTAATTCACGGATATGGACAGTTGGTGCGGAGATTTTTGCGCCTTGTGCCGCATCAAGGCTGGTGACGCAGGAGCAGGTTGATGGCATGGTCGCCTCAGGCCTTGAAGTAATTTCCTGCGGTGCCAATGTGCCGTTTGCAGATAAGGAAATTTTCTTCGGACCGATTATGCAAAACGTAGACAGCAAGGTCAGCCTGATTCCTGATTTTATTTCAAATTGCGGAATGGCGAGGGTCTTTGCTTATTTTATGGAGAAAAAAGTCCAGATGACCGACGAATCCATTTTCGCAGACACATCGGAAACCATCAGGAAAGCGATTGCCAATGTGCATGTGAAGAACTCCGGAAAAACCAATATCAGCGCGACGGCCTACGAGATTGCACTTTCACAGTTGCTTTAACAGAAACAATTTTTTATATCTTTAGGCGTTTTAAAACAGGAACAAAAGCATTTAGCAGATGAGTCTTAATAAACAGGCGCGCGTAACACCCACTTCGGTAACCGATGATTCCAATTCGGAAAGGAAAAAATCATTGATCTTTACCGGAATATTGTTTGTGGCATTGTTTCTGTCGCTTTTCTTCCTGCATATGACGTCTTCAAAAATGGAAGAACTCGAGGGAGGCGGAGGAGGAGGAGGCGGTGAAGTAGCCGTGAATTTCGGGAACAGTGAAACCGGTTCAGGCGACAATTATGAATCTACCGATTTGGATTTACCTGCGTCAAAACCCGTTCCCACTGAAACTGTCGAAGCAGAAGAGGTCATTACTGACGACACCAGGGACGATGCTCCTGTGGTAGTCAGTACGCCAAAACCTAAAGACCAGCCTAAAAAAACAGAGCCGAAACCCGTAGAGAAACCAAAACCCCAGCCTTCAAAAGCAACGAATGATGCTTTGTCAAACCTTTTAAATGGCAAC
>CALRKC020000381.1:0-3382 GCA_943367895.1 Erythrobacter sanguineus
ACAGCTTCTCCTCATATAACGAGCCGGGAATTGTTTTTTCCCAGATGGAATATGTTCCTGCGTTTTTTATTAAACTGGTGGGATTCTTTACCGTATGCCTTTTCCTGGGGATACTGATCAAGCGATCGGCCTTTGCCCTCGGCTTTCTTTTGGTATGGTATATTGTTGAAGGAATTGCGTACGGCCTATTACGCCATAAAATTTTTGATGAGAAAATCGCAGACAGCATTACTGCCTACTTTCCGCTATCGTCGCTCTCAAACCTTATTGTCGAACCATTCACGCGCCTGTCGGCAATCAAGACCATGCAAACACAGATTGGTATGAACGGGGTAAAGGATTACAGTGTGCACTTTTCATCTATGCTCATTGTTGTGGTGTGGATTATGATCTTTTTGTTTATCTCATACAAATTATTAAAAAAACGGGATTTATAGTATCTTTGCCGGTGCTATGAATTTTATACAAAAAGTACTTCCCCTGGGGCTTTTGATTGGTTTCGCATGGAATGCGGACGCACAATACATTACCATCGACGAAAACTACACCGCGCAGCAGCTTGTTGAAGATATACTGATAAACAATCCCTGCGCTAACGTCTCGAACATTTCAGTTAATGGATGGAGCCAAACCAGCGGCGGGAGTTTTGGTTCCTTCAATGCGGCAGGAAGCGATTTTCCTTTTGAGGAAGGCATTATCTTAAGTACGGGATTGGCGGCTTCCGCGCCCGGGCCCAATAGCGGCATTCTCAGTCAGGGTCCAACTTCGTGGCTTGGCGATGATGATCTCGAGACAGCGTTGGGTGTCGGCAACTCCATCAATGCAACGGTTTTGGAATTCGACTTTTTACCGTTAGCGGACAAGATCAGCTTTGAATATGTATTTTCATCAGAACAATATCTATCAAATCCTTCTTCAAACCAATGCAATTATACGGACGGGTTTGTTTTTTTACTTAAAGAAGCCAACACGACGAACCCTTACCAGAATCTCGCTGTGATTCCCGGAACAGACGTTCCTGTAAAAATCAATACTGTACGTGGCTCCGGAACCATTTGCCCGGCCGCCAATGAGGAATATTTCGGCGGATTTAACGGACAGGATCATCCGACCAACTTCAATGGGCAGACGGTAGTACTGAAGGCAGAATCCAGCGTGACGCCTAATGTTTTATATCACATGAAGCTTGTCGTCGCCGATCAGGGGAACAACCTGTATGACTCGGCTATTTTCCTTGGTGGTGGTAGTTTTAAAGTACAGAAAAATCTCGGACCCGACCGGTCGTTTGCTAATGGCAATCCTGTTTGTGAAAATGAAACGGTAATTCTCGACGCCACTGAGCCTGGAAATAATGGATACCAATGGTTTAAGAATAATAATCCGATTTCGGGAGCAACCAATGCACAATATCAGCCTCTTGAGGATGGACGCTACAGTGTCGAGATTACATTAAATGCAACCGCCTGTAAATCGACAGGTGAAATAATGATTGAATTCGCCGCCCCGTTAGACGACAGTGCGGTTAGTATTTTCCAGTGTGACGAAAACAATGATGGCATGGCTGTTTTTAATCTTAATAAGGCAAATGACCGTATCGTGGACAATAATCCCGGTGTATTCCTGCAGGCATTTTATGAAGAGGCTTCAGGCACGACGCTTATCACGGTACCAAATGCGTATGCTTCTGTCCCAAAGACAGTTTATGTGAAAATTTCAAACCAATATGGCTGCACGACGATCATTCCTGTTAGCCTGCAGATTTCCAACAATATTCTGCCAAATGCTCCGACTGTGTCAACCTGCGACAACGACAATGACGGCTTATACCATTTCATCCTTTCGACTGATGTAAGTCCGCAGATTACTTCCGGACTTCCTCCCGGCCTTGATGTTAATTATTACTTAACTCCCTTAGACGCAGCCAGCGGGCAAAATGAACTGGCCGATGATTATTATAATGCTGTGGCTTTCCAGCAGCAAATCTGGGCTGGGGTCACCAATGGCCCCGATTGCTATGGCTT
This sequence comes from Erythrobacter sanguineus, assembly GCA_943367895.1. Classification (GTDB taxonomy): domain Bacteria; phylum Bacteroidota; class Bacteroidia; order Flavobacteriales; family Flavobacteriaceae; genus Flavobacterium. The sequence goes on from CALRKC020000381.1 coordinate 2,022, forward strand.
TATTCCGGTAAATCTGATTGTAAATGTTTTCCCGGAGACAGACCTGCGGGCCGAAGAAGTATTCCTTTGTGAAGGAAATTCGGTTACATTGGAAGCGCCGTCGGGTTTTTCATCCTATAACTGGAATAGCCCACTGAATACAGCAAGCCGCACCATTACCGTAAGCGAGGCGGGTACCTACACCGTTACCATCTCTGATTCGAATGGATGTGCTGCCGATAAGACATTTACCGTGACCGATTCCGGAAAAGCTGTAATTGACCGTGTTGACATCAATGATTTTCAGGGTGATGAAAATACCGTATCAGTAAAGGCGAGTGGCTCCGGAGATTATCTGTATTCACTTGACGGGCAAAATTACACAGTCGATCCCTTTTTCACCGACGTTGTTTCCGGCGCCTACACGGTATACGTTAATGATAAAAATGGCTGCGGCATCACTACAAAGCCGATTTTTGTCATGGATTATCCGAAGTTTTTTACACCGAATAACGATGGGACCAATGATATTTGGCAAATTCCTTTTTTACGGCTTTTCCCCGCCGCGGAAGTGGTTATTTTTGATCGTTATGGAAAGGTCGTATACGGATTTGGAGGATCAGGCACGGGATGGGATGGCCGGTATAATTCAATTCCCTTGCCTTCAACAGATTACTGGTTTACAATTTCTTTTCCCGACCGCATAATCAGTGGACATTTTACGCTTAAAAGATAAAAATCCTTACATTTGAATCCTTTTGTCTGCTTATGAAAAAACTACTGCTTTTCCTTTGTCTTGTTCTGGGTTTGAATTGCTTTTCACAATTCAGTAAGACACATTATATACCGCCACTGTCCAATTCCAACGCACAGGAGCCACAAGGGCAGTTTATGTATATTTCATGTCCAAGTCTTACGCCCGTAAATTTCAGGATTATCGCCTTGGGTGGCGAGGTGGTTGAAGGAACAGTCTCGAGGGATTTGCCATACGTATTTAACATCGGATTAGGGTTTGACACGCAATTGCTGGTAAGTTCTTTCAATGTAAATTCGGTGATGCAAAACAAGGGTTATATCATCGAGGCAGAAGACCAGGTTTATGTAACCGTAAGGATGACAACTACTCCGCAGCATTTCCAGGGAGGCGGACTGGTTTCCAAAGGCCTGGCAGCGCTGGGCACCCAATTTCGTGTTGGTGCATTTATCAATACATTGATTCCCGCAACCAACGAAAACCACTATACATTTGCGGCCGTATTGGCCACCGAGAATAACACACAGGTAACTTTCAGCCCACCGGCAGCCAATACAGGTATCGAATTGATTAACCATGAATTCGCCAACAATACCCCGCAAACCATTACGCTGAACCGTGGCGAGAG
>CALRKC020000382.1:0-3378 GCA_943367895.1 Erythrobacter sanguineus
GGAAACCATGTGCATCGTCGCATTGATCCAGGCGGTTGTTGCAAAACTGTATAAACTGACGATGCAGAATACCAGTTTCAATATTTACCGTCTGGCGCTGATTCGTGAGAATAAATTCCGGGCGGCACGTTATGGTATCGACAATCATATGATTGATTTTGGATTGCAGAAGGAAGTCGAAACCAAGATGCTGATTTTGGAACTGCTTGATTTTGTAGATGATGTAGTGGATGAACTGGGCACGCGCGAAGACATCAGTTATGTTCATGAAATTATGAAAAACGGAACCGGGGCAGACAAGCAGTTGGCTGTTTATGAAAAAAATAATGGTGATTTGACCAAAGTTGTTGATTTTATCACGTCAGAATTTACGAAAGGTTTATAGCGATATTTATATATTTGCAATTATTTGACAATTTCTTAAAGAGGATAGCATGACGGACCAGACGATTAAAATTGCCATATTGGATATGTACAACGGCGAGCCCAACCAGGGAATGCGCTGTATCATTGACATCATTAACCGCTTCAGCAATATTGTTACGTTTAAGGTGTTTGATGTGCGTGGGAAATCCGAGTTTCCGGATATCAGGAAATATGACATTTATATATCTACCGGAGGCCCGGGCAATCCTTTGGAAGGAAATGGTATCTGGGATAAGAAATATTACGAATTGATTGATGCGCTGACGCTTTGGAACAAGGAAAACGAGATTAAAAAACACATGTTGTTTATCTGCCATTCGTTTCAGATGGCGTGTAAACATTTTAAGCTCGCGGAGATTACCAGAAGAAAATCGACTTCATTCGGTATTATGTCGGTTCATAAAACTCCTGACGGCATCGATGATCCTCTTTTCGATGGGCTTCCCAACCCTTATTATGCTGTGGATTCGCGTGATTATCAGGTCGTACAGCCCAAACTCGAGATTTTTTCTGAAAATGGTGCGCAAATACTTTCGCTGGAGAAAATCCGTGACCACGTGGATTTTGAAAGAGCAATCATGGCGGTGCGGTTTACCCCTTATTTTGTTGGTACCCAATTCCACCCGGAAGCGGACCCGATCAGTTATATCGCGAATTTGAAAAATAAGGAGCGTCGCGACAAAATCATCGCACTGAAAGGAAAATCAAAGTTCCGCGATATGCTTGAGGATTTGCTTGATGAGGATAAGATTTACAAAACCAATGAAACGGTAATTCCCAATTTCCTCAGGATCGCAATTAATGATTTGATGCGCAGCAAGAAAATGCTTTCTAACTAGGTACAGGCTACCGGGTAAAAGTTACAGACAGAAGCTGTGCAAATCCCTGAATCCTGAACCCTGAACCTTTTTCGTATGATTTCAAAATACCGTAAGCTTTTTAATGAAAGCTTTTCTACTGAAAAATATCAGGAATTTCTTGATGATGTAGCCTCGGATTTCAATTACATGCCGACTTTTAGAATGGCTGAAACACCTTTCTTTATTGCGAACGAATTGAAGGCGCAATTGCTGGAAGGCTGTGAAGACGTAATCAGGCTGATTCAGCGTGACGATTTTAAGCAACTGACAGAGAAGTCACTGGAGCTGAATACAAAAGTGCCAAATGAGGATGCACACACCACATTCCTGGCTATAGATTTTGGGATTTGCGAGGAGAATGGCGAAATTATCCCGAAACTAATTGAAGTGCAGGGATTTCCGTCCTTGTTCAATTACCAGCCGGTCTTATACCAAAAATTCAAACAGCACTACCCTTTCCTTTCGGAACTGACGCCTTTTATCAATGGTATTTCTGAAGCGGAATACCTTGAAATCATGGATGATGTCATTCGCAATGGCCATCCGAAAGAGCACGTAATCCTATTGGAAATTGAACCTGAAAAACAGAATACCAAAATTGACTTTTATTACTGCCGGCGTGATTTGGGCATCCCGATTGTCTGCGTAACTGATTTGATCAAAGAAGGCAAACAACTGTTCTATAAAAATGAATCCGGAGAGAACGTTTTAGTAAAACGTATTTATAACCGCGTTATTTTTGATGAATTGGAATTGCGGAAGGACTTAAATATGGATTTCAGTTTTTCCGATGATCTCGATGTAGAATGGGCGGGTCATCCGAACTGGTTTTTCCGGATCAGCAAATTCATACTGCCTATCCTCAAAGGAAAATATTTTATTGAAACCACCTTACTCAGTGATTTAAAAGAGATACCGAAAGACCTTGAAAATTACGTGCTTAAGCCATTGTTTTCTTTCTCAGGCAGCGGTGTGATTTTTCATGTCACCAAAGAGGACATCGAGGCTGTTACGGAAAAAGATCTTTATATTTTACAGCGAAAAGTCAATTACCTTCCGATTATCCAATCTCCGGACGGAAAAGTAAAAACAGAAGTCCGTATGCTTTATGTCTGGAAAAAAAATGATGACGCTCCAACACCTGTGTGCAATCTCGTGCGCTTAAGCCGTGGCGAAATGATTGGTGTGAAGTTTAATAAGGATAAGGATTGGGTTGGCGGAAGTGTGGGGTTGTTTGAAAAATAATCCCTGATTACTCTACCCGGAACTGTCGTTTCATAAAATACGAACTTATCCAAAAGCCATTTATTTTAACAGCATTGCGCAGCAGCCTTTCCATCAACCTGTCGGTGCCGAAGGCAGGATCTTTTGCACGCCTGTTACTTACAACATCTTCTTCCGTGTAAAGTGTAAAATCATCTACTTCAGTTAACGATGATTTATCATACCTGTTATAGTTGTTGGATTCAATCCAGTTTTGCCGCTTAAATTGCAACAATTCCTTAAAATATTGTGCCGCAATCGCTTGCTGATCCGGACCATATTCCAGCGAAGTTTGATCAAAAAGGTTGCTTTTAAGATAATGGCGTATGTGGGCGGAGGGTGAGATTTTACTGGCAAATTCTTTGAGTAAATCATCTTTTGGGCTATCCAACGCGGCAACCAAAGCTTGCTTTAAATCTTCGAAAGTCCTGTAGCCATCGTGGTAACTACCTTTTTCGCCGTTGTCAGTAATGTTGCCTTTTTCATCTGCAATTTTAATTGAACCTTTGTCAAAAACCAATGCGTTGCCCTCTTCAAAATTTGCTATTTCATCGAAAGGCTGTGCATTCAACACGATTCCTTTTTCATTGATAAGCTTATATTTATTGTTGTTTCTCGCTTTATATACATTGTTCCTGAAATTTATTTTTTCAAGGTATTGATAAGTGCATGGCAGGACGATTTCATTTTTATCGGAAATCAGGCCATATTTATTATTCTTTTTTACAACGAAAATTAGTTTGCTGCCATCATAATCATTTAATAAGTTCAAACTGATATCGTCATATTCAAACGGGATAATGACTTTATTTTCGTTATCAATTATGCC
>CALRKC020000383.1:0-3377 GCA_943367895.1 Erythrobacter sanguineus
TGGATTGCGCTGCTTACCTTAACGTTTCTCGAAATTGTACTGGGGATTGACAACATCATTTTCATCTCTATTGCTACGGGCAAACTGCCGCCTGACAAACGCAAAAAGGCAACAAAAATAGGGATGTTCCTGGCAATGTTTATGCGTATTGCGCTGCTTTTCGGAATCAGCCTGCTGATTGCCATGAAAGAGCCGTGGTACACCATCGATACGAGCTGGCTGTCACTGAATATCACCGGGCAAAGCATCATTTTACTGCTTGGCGGTTTGTTCCTTTTGTACAAAAGTACGAACGAGATCCGCGAAAAGGTAGACGAAAAAGGCGAAGAGGAGAAAGAACTTAAACGCAGTGCCGGATCGAAATTCAGCAATGTGATATTTCAGATTATCCTGATCGATATGGTATTTTCGTTTGACAGTATCCTGACGGCTGTCGGGATGACCAATGGGGTTCAGGGTGCCATTTACATTATGATTGCGGCGGTCATCATTTCGGTATTTATCATGATGCAGTTTGCTGTTCCAATCGGGACTTTTGTGAATAAGAATCCGTCGATACAGATCCTCGCTTTATCATTTCTGGTACTTATCGGATTTATGCTGATTATCGAATCAGCGCATTTGGCCAATGCTTCTTTCTTCGGAAATCATGTGGAAACGGTGCCTAAAGGGTATCTGTACTTCGCTATTGCGTTCTCGCTGCTTGTGGAACTGCTGAATATGAAAATGAGCAAGAAGAGTAAGAAGAGCCGTGACGAGGAAGCTTGATTTAATTGATAATTGACAATTGACAATTGACAATTGATAATTGACAATGGATAATGAAAATGCCTGATTAATGTAATCAGGCATTTTTTGTATTTATACTCAACGATGAAATGTCAATTATCCATTTTATCGATTGTCCATTAAAAAAGCGTAATCTGTCCCTCGTCATCAATCTGCAAATCTTCTTCCGACACTTCAGGGCCTTCGATTACTTCGGGCGCTTCAGGCACTATTTCTTCGGGAAGTTCGTACGGCAAGGGCTCGAGCATGTTTACCTGCTTGAGTTTGTCTGTGGTAAGCTGGTTTCCCTGGGCTTTCAATCCTTTTACGGCGATGAATGCTTCCACATCTACCGTCACGTTTTCCTTTTGTACGCCCTTAACCTTCGCAAAAACCAGTTCGGCGACAGGTCGGTAATCCGTAGACACAATCTCGAGTTGTGAATTGGGATGCTCGCTGATAAAGATTTCCTCCTTATTTTCAGTCTCTACGAGGAATCTTTTCAAATAATACCGCTCTTTTTCCCCATCATAATAAATTGCGGAAATGGGCTTCTTGGGTATCCATTTCTCCAAAACGACCATATCGGGGTCGAAATGTGTGGAAAGTTCCGGTATCATGACCTTTAATTTTCCTGTCTGTGAGATTACGAGTATCTTGTCACTTGGGCGGAATTCTCCCAGCAGCTCTCCCCTTGCGTCAGTATTAAGACGTTGAACGGTATCGTCGAACCAGATTTTTCGTGGCAATAATGTCGAAATCCCTTTTTCCTTCAGCTCGATTTTCTTGATCGGGTATTTGGTCACGAGATTTCCTTTTGACGAACGGCCCTTGATGGCCATTTTAGCAAAATCAATATCAAATTTGAGTTTCTTGATGCTGCCCACCTGTCGCAGTAAAATCGTAATGACTTCGGCTTCGCCATTGGGATTGTGGGAGAAATACAGCACCTGCGAACCGGGATTGCCATTGGTTAGATCATACGCCTTATCCCTGGTGACACCGGAAACATTAAACCGTTTGATGAAGGACGGACCGGATTTCCCGTCGCGGTACACCATATTATAAATGGTACGCTTGTCATTCTTATCAAAAATATCCACATGAATGATGTCTTTTCCGATGAACTTCTTGTCGTCGACTTTGGAAATCATCATGGTTCCGTTTCTCAGGAATACGATAACATCATCGATATCCGAGCAATCCGTGACGTATTCGTCTTTCTTGAGGCCGGTTCCAATGAAGCCTTCTTCCCGGTTTACGTAGAGTTTGGTATTCCTCAAAACCACCTTTGTAGCTTCAATATCATCGAAAATACGAAGCTCTGTCAGGCGTTCGCGCCCTTTTCCGTATTTCTCTTTCAACCTGGTAAAGAACGATATTGCAAAGTCAACCAGATGGTCCAGATCGTGTTTAACCTGCTCGATGTCACCTTCGAGCGCTTCAATTTTTTCCTGTGCCTTGTCGATATCAAACCTGGAAATCCGCTTGATCCTGATTTCGGTCAGTCGGTTGATGTCGTCAACAGTAACTTCACGCCTTAAATGTTTGATGTGTGGCTTTAAACCTTCGTCGATCGCATTGATTACACCTTCCCATGTTTCTTCTTCCTCAATCAGGCGGTAAATCCTGTTTTCGATAAAGATACGCTCCAGTGAAGCAAAGTGCCATTGTTCTTCAAGTTCATCCAATTGGATTTCGAGTTCTTTCTTCAGCAGCTCTACGGTCCGTTTGGTCGAAATCCGCAGCATATCCGAAACCCCGATAAACATGGGTTTGTGATCTCCGATTACACAGCCTAAAGGCGCCACCGAAGTTTCGCAGGCTGTAAAAGCATATAAGGCGTCAATTGTTTTATCGGGCGAAACACCCGGAAAAAGATGGATTAATATCTCTACTTCCGCGGCGGTATTGTCCTCAATTTTTTTGATTTTGATTTTTCCCTTTTCATTGGCTTTCAATATACTATCAATCAGAGTTGAAGTATTGGTTGAGAAAGGAATTTGTGTGATGACGAGCGTATTTTTATCCAATTGTGCGATCTTCGCACGTACCCGCACCCGTCCGCCGCGCATCCCGTCGTTGTAATTTGAAACATCTGCAATACCGGCTGTCTGGAAATCCGGAAACAGTTGAAAGGGCTTGTTTTTCAGTATTTTTATTGAGGCATCGATAAGCTCGTTGAAGTTGTGCGGCAGTACTTTTGTAGAGAGCCCAACAGCAATTCCTTCCGCGCCCTGAGCGAGCAGCAACGGAAATTTAACCGGAAGGTTGTTTGGCTCGTTACGGCGTCCGTCATAAGACGAAACCCACTCGGTAATTTTTGGGCTGTATAAAACCTCCAGTGCGAATTTTGAAAGTCGTGCCTCAATATAACGCGAGGCAGCGGCGCCATCACCCGTGAGGATGTTCCCCCAGTTTCCCTGTGTATCGATCAACAGCTCCTTCTGCCCTATCTGCACCATCGCATCACCGATACTCGCATCACCATGCGGGTGATACTGCATCGTATGGCCAACGACATTGGCCACTTTGTTGTAACGTCCGTCGTCAAGTTCCTTCAACGAGTGCATGATACGGCGTTGTACCGGCTTGAAACCATCTTCAAT
>CALRKC020000384.1:0-3369 GCA_943367895.1 Erythrobacter sanguineus
GGGACCGCGCCATAAAGAAGTATGCTGTAAGCCGTGGCAGTAGGCAGTTTTGACATGTAATACTGACCACAGACCACCGGTCTCCTGCGTCCGACTACAAAGCCCCGCCCATCGGCGTTACGGTTTTGCGTAGTCACACTTCGGCGGTGCCGCCGGGAACCAACCAGGCGGCGCGCACTATCAACCAGGTGGCGCGCACCACCAACCAGGCGGCGGCAGGAATCAGCCAGGCGGCGGCAAACACCGGCGAACCGGCGGCAAACTGCAGCGAATCGATAACGGGAACCGGAACATGAGGAAAACAGGCAGGAATCGGAAAATCTAATATTTAGTGTGGAAGTTCACGGCTGGCATTGTAACAGCGTTTTGAAAGTTTGTGCCTGTCAATTTTAAACTTTTCATCAGGAGACCCCGAAGTTTCGGGACATGCCTGCCACAGCTATAAACCCGGAAATATAACGGTGTTAGTTTTTTTATACCTTTAACTCAGGCGACACGCCACGCCAACCAATGTAAAGAACACCACAATTAGCGCCTATTAACAGATACTGAGCAACTATTTACAATAAAAAAATATTTTTCCCGATATTTGCCCTCTCTAAAAAATAAATATGGGAATGAATAAGAATACGATCCTGGGCTGGGCCACCTTACTGATGATCATCATGGGGGCTTTACTGATTGCCCTGGGGGCTTTCCGCTATGATGATACTGCCGGCTGGGGATTTGCTGCCGTAGGCGTAGGGTTTTTAGCAAATGCATGGGTGTTTAGCGCACTTAAAGGAAGGTTGTAATGTTCAAATGATTGAAAGATTAAAAGATTTAAAAATTGAAAGATTAGATCGGATAGTCGTCAATCATTGCTTAGTACCGGAAATACCAAATCTCTTAATTTTTAAATCTTTAAATAAAAAAAAATGTCAGACGATAAAAAAGTAATTTTCTCAATGCAGCGTGTAAGCAAGACTTACTCCAGCAGCGATAAACAGGTTTTAAAGAACATTTACTTGAGCTTTTTCTATGGCGCCAAGATTGGTATCCTGGGTCTTAACGGCTCGGGAAAATCTTCCCTGTTGCGCATCATCGCCGGTGTGGATAAAAACTATCAGGGCGATGTAGTCTTCCAACCGGGCTATACCGTGGGGTACCTGGAGCAGGAACCGCAGCTTGATGAGACCAAAACGGTAATAGAGGTGGTTCGTGAAGGTGTGGCAGAAACGGTTGCCATCCTTGATGAGTTCAACAAAATCAACGACATGTTCGGGCTTCCGGAAGTCTATGAAGATGCTGACAAGACGCAGCAGCTGATGGACCGACAGGCAGACCTGCAGGATAAGATTGACGCTTCAGGTGCCTGGGAATTGGATACGAAACTTGAGATTGCGATGGATGCCCTGCGTACACCGGAAGGTGATCTGCCAATCAAGAACTTATCGGGTGGGGAGCGCCGCCGCGTGGCTTTATGCCGACTGCTGTTACAACAGCCCGATGTGCTGTTGCTGGATGAGCCTACCAACCACCTTGATGCGGAAAGCGTATTGTGGCTTGAGCAGCACCTTGCACAATATGCCGGGACTGTTATCGCCGTGACACACGACCGCTATTTCCTGGACAACGTAGCAGGCTGGATCCTCGAACTGGACAGGGGAGAAGGTATTCCGTGGAAAGGGAATTACTCTTCGTGGCTGGACCAGAAGTCAACCCGTATGGCACAGGAAGAGAAAGTGGCCTCCAAAAGAAGGAAGACACTCGAGCGCGAGCTGGATTGGGTAAGACAGGGTGCGAAAGGCCGCCAGACAAAGCAGAAAGCGCGTTTGCAGAACTACGATAAACTGTTGAATGAAGACCAGAAACAACTGGACGAGAAACTTGAAATCTACATCCCTAACGGGCCACGTTTGGGGACGAATGTGATTGATGCGAACGCGGTTGCAAAGGCTTTCGGGGATAAACTGCTTTATGACAACCTGAACTTTACACTGCCACAGGCTGGTATTGTGGGTATCATTGGGCCAAATGGTGCCGGTAAGTCGACTATCTTCCGGATGATTATGGGGGAGGAGACCCCGGATTCGGGTTCATTCAGTCTGGGGGAAACCGCTAAAATCGCCTATGTGGACCAGTCCCATTCGAATATCGACCCAAACAAGACCATATGGGAAAACTTTGCCGATGGGCAGGAATTGATTATGATGGGCGGACGGCAGGTCAATTCAAGGGCTTACCTGAGCCGGTTTAACTTCAGCGGCAGCGACCAGAATAAGAAGGTTTCCATGCTTTCCGGAGGAGAGCGAAACAGGCTGCACCTTGCGATGACGCTCAAAGAAGAAGGTAACGTACTGCTTTTGGATGAGCCGACAAATGATTTGGATATCAATACATTAAGAGCGTTGGAAGAAGGGCTTGAAAACTTCGCGGGCTGCGCGGTAGTGATCTCCCACGACCGTTGGTTCCTTGACCGGATTTGTACACACATCCTGGCTTTTGAAGGAAACTCGGAAGTCTATTACTTTGAAGGCGGTTTCTCCGAGTATGAGGAAAATAAAAAGAAACGCCTGGGTGGCGACCTGACTCCGAAAAGAATCAAATACAGAAAATTAATCAGGAACTAATCCTGAGTAAACAATTAAGCAAATCCCGTCAATTTAGTCGGGATTTGTTTATTTTTGCATGCTTTAGAAACCTAACGTGAAAAAAACACTTCTGGCCATATCAGTGCTTTTTGTACAAATGCTGTTTTCGCAATCCGAGGCAGATGAAAAAAAAGCAGTAGAAAAGATTATCAACAATGCCGCAGCTGCATTCGATAATGGGGAGTATCAAAAATCACTTGATTTGTCTTCCACCGCATTGGTCAGGGCGTTTAAACTCAATGACGATTACCTGATTGCTCATTCTTACAACGCCATCGGAGTGGTTTACGGGGAATTTTCAGAATCAAAACGCGCTATTGAATTTTATACCAAGGCGTTGCAATATGCTGAAAATATTGATAATGACAAGTTAAAGGATTTTATCAACAGCAACATTGGAAGCATCTACTATTACAGCAAGATTGATGTTAGGAAGGGTATTGAATATTATAAAAAATCACTTTACTACGCGACAAAATCAAATGACAGCTCGCAGATTACCTACGCGAAACTGAATATTACAAGTGCTTATTTCTACCTGGGGCAGTTTAAGGAAGGCATCGTTTATCTGAATGAGGCTAAAAGCTATGTTGAGCGAAAGGGGCAACCGGAATCGAAATTGTCTTATTACGGCCTGCTTGGGCTGTATAATACCCATGAAACAAAAAACGAAGCGGCTGCAGAGGAATACTACCGAAAGGCGATAGCAATAGGGGAGGCAAACAATATGGTGACT
>CALRKC020000385.1:0-3362 GCA_943367895.1 Erythrobacter sanguineus
CGTACCCGGTACTGCAATTGGAAGTACCGCCATTGACGATGACGCCTCCGAGCTCGAGTCGCTGGGGCAGCCCGACGAATCTGATGCGGCCATGGGCAAGGCTTGGATGACCTGGCATGTAAAAAGTAAAGACCGCACCACCGGCGAAATGAATATTTATACTACATATAAGGACAATGGATTAAAGCAAAAAGTAATACAGCAAATCAGGATTACTTCTCCTGATTATAAGACGATTGAAGGTATCAGTACAGAGAGTTCCTTTGGTGAAATCAGGAGGGCTTTCCCGAATATTAAAACCGTCGGGACGTTTGATAATACCGACACAAAGATCCAGACTACGATCTATGATGATATGGCCTCGGGCATTGCCTTTGAAGTCGGAAATCCATTTGGTAAAACCCGTTGCAGTGCCATTATCGTACATCAAAAAGGCAGGAAAGTCACCGAGGAATACATTTACCTGAATCCCCATACGATAGTGCTTTAACCGTGGATAACTTTTGGTTTTTGCAGGTCTAAAAAATTTCAATCTTTAAATTTTAAAACTATATTTGTCGTCCAATCGGCAATTTATGGAACAATTTGTAGTATCGGCCAGGAAATACCGCCCACAGACTTTTAAGGATGTGGTGGGTCAGCAGGCTATTACCAATACATTGCTGAATGCCATTGAAACGAACCATCTTGCCTCTGCCCTGTTGTTTACGGGACCGAGGGGAGTGGGTAAAACGACCTGCGCCAGGATCCTGGCACGGAAAATCAACCAACCGGGTTATGATGACCCGAATGAGGATTTTGCGTTCAACGTGTTTGAGTTGGATGCCGCCTCCAACAATTCGGTTGATGATATCCGGAATCTCATCGATCAGGTGCGGATCCCGCCGCAGACGGGACAATTTAAGGTGTATATCATCGACGAGGTGCATATGCTTTCATCGGCCGCATTCAATGCCTTCCTGAAAACCCTGGAAGAGCCGCCGAAGCACGCCATCTTTATTTTGGCTACAACCGAAAAACACAAAATCATTCCGACGATTTTATCGCGATGCCAGATTTTTGATTTCAAAAGAATTACCGTAAAGGATGCCAAGAACCATCTTGCAGAAGTAGCGGCAAGCCAGGGTGTGTCGTTTGAAGATGATGCATTGCACATCATCGCCCAAAAGGCTGATGGCGCGATGCGTGATGCGCTTTCGATATTTGACCGCGTGGTTTCCTATTGCGGCAATAACCTGACCAGGCAGGCAGTTACTGAAAACCTGAACGTACTGGATTATGAAACCTATATTAATGTTACCGATCTCATTTTAGAAAATAAGATCCCGGACTTATTGGTGGCTTACAATGAGATTCTTTCCAAAGGTTTCGACGGACACCATTTTATTGCCGGACTGGCCTCGCATTTCAGGGATTTGCTGGTGTCTAAGAATCCGGCAACCTTATCGTTACTTGAAGCGGGAGAGCAGGCACAAAAATTATATGGGGAACAATCCGTTAAGGCATCACAGGAATTCCTGCTGAAAGCTATCGATGTCGCGAACGATTGTGACCTCAAATATAAAGTATCCCAAAACCAGCGCCTGTTGGTTGAACTTTGCCTGATGCAATTGGCCTCTATCACTTTCGATGGAGAAAAAAAAAAGCTGACGGCTATATAATCCCCGCGAACCATTTTTATGGCAGGGTAATGGAAATTGCCGTAAAATCGCCTGAGATCCTTGATGTTCCAGCCATTCAGGAAATGAAAATGGAATCGGCAGCAGTCATTGAACAACCGGTTGCTGCGCAAACACCAATTCCGACGCCATCTTTAGGCATACCCGCTGCTAAGGTTTCGGCATTGTCTTTGGCGAGTATACGTGCCAAGAAAGAGCTGGAGCTATCCGGAAAATCTGCGGTAAAGGAACAGGCAGAATTGCCGACGGAGCCCTTTACGGAAACGGATATGCTGCTGCAATGGAACAAGTATGCACAGCGGCTTAGCGATAAAGGTCAGAAAATCATGGAGGCCTTATTGCTGATTAATGATCCTAAACTTGAAGGGACCACGATCAAACATGAGTTACCAAATGAAGGCTCGGCAATCGATTTTGAAAGCGGTAAGATTGAACTGTTGGGTTATCTGCGCGGGAAATTGCACAACCATGACATTATGATTGAAGTGGTTGTGAATGAAAACATCAGCAGCAGGAAAGCGTTCACCCCACAGGATCGTTTTAACAGGCTCAATGAGATTAATCCGAGCCTGGAATTGTTGCGGAAGACTTTTGATCTGGATTTTTGATTGGAAATACACCACAGGACTGCCGGCCAGACAGCTGTTTCTTTACTGCTCTTTAATAATCCGCTCTATCCGCTGATCCGGCACCAGCCACATCAGCGCTACAAAAATATATACTGCACCCGAAAGCCATTCGTTGAAGAATGAAAAAGCAATCCCCAGTATATATAAAGCAGGTGAAGACAATCCTTTGATATCCCTTCCAATCGCTTTTTTCAAGATGGAATTTTCGCCCTGGCTGCGAATGATGAGGCTCTGCAAAAGCCAATAGGCGACGCCGGCCATCAAAAGGATCGCACCATAAACGGTCATGGTTGCTTTGGCAAAGTGGTTTTCACCCATCCATCCCGTCGCAAACGGAACCAATGAAAGCCAGAACAACAGGTGAAGGTTTGCCCAGAGGATATTCCCGTTGACGCGGGTTACGCTGTGCAGCATGTGGTGGTGGTTATTCCAATAAATCCCGACATAAATAAAACTCAGGATGTAGCTTATAAAAACAGGAAACACACCCTGCAATGCTTCAAATGTAGGCGCTTCAGGAATCTTAAGTTCGAGCACCATTATGGTTAAGATGATGGCCAATACGCCATCGCTGAAAGCTTCAAGCCTGCCTTTATTCATCGTTTATATTTTTCCGTAATACATCGCTTTTACAATTCCGTCCGACAGTCCTATTTTAGGAACATATATACTTCTGGCGCCACTCCATTTCATAGCATTGAGATACACCCGCAAAGCCGGAATGATTACGTCGGCACGGTCAGGATTCAGCCCCAATACTGAAATGCGCTGCTCGTATGAAAGTGCATTCAGCATGGCATACTGGGAGTTCAGGTGGATATACGACAGCGGTTTGTCTTCCTGTTTGCCGGACATCTTAAACAATTTATTAATATTGCCACCGGAACCGATCAGGGTAACACTGTCATATTCCTCAGTGTTGGTGCGGATCCATTTCTCGATTTCATGCCAAACAATCTCGCTTACAACCTCATTGAGCAAACGTACGGTACCGACTTTAAATGATTTTGAAACCACGATTTTGCCATTGGTGAAAAGCGAAAATTCAGTACTG
>CALRKC020000386.1:0-3360 GCA_943367895.1 Erythrobacter sanguineus
AGGCAAGGTTTAATAAGATGTCAACTTTAAATAATGGCAAAAAAGAAGAATACAAAAAGATATTGAAAAAGGAAATTATCAATGCGACCGATGAAGAGTTAAATCGAATTATTGAATTTTTGTTTGGTTTGGCATGTATGCAAATTTCAATTTTACAAAAACAAAGCGATGGGTAAAAAAACTGCAATTTTAATGGCACGGGTTTCAAGTGATGAACAAGCGAAAGGCTATTCACTCGATATTCAGGAGAATTCCATCAGAAAATGGTGCGATGATCACGATGTTGAAATCATTAAAACTTTCAGAGAAGATCATTCGGCAAAGGATTTTAACCGTCCAAGATGGAAGGAACTCAAAATGTTTGCAAAAGCAAATCACAAACAAATCGATATGCTTTTAGTAACGACATGGGACAGGTTTTCCCGAAATACGACAGACGCGTTCAATGAACTATTTACATTCAAAAAATGGGGAATCGAAGTGCAATCAATCCAACAGCCAATCGATTTCAGTATTCCCGAAAGTAAAGTCCTCTTATCAATTTATCTAACATTACCTGAAGTTGATAACGACAGGCGATCCATGAAAATTCGTGAAGGAATAAGAGCCGCTCTAAAATCCGGAAGGTGGAGTAGGGCAGCGCCTGTTGGTTATAGAAATACTAGGGATGATAATAATAAGCCCCATATCGTTTTAAATGAAAAAGCACATCTTGTAAAATGGGCTTTTGAAGAGATAAGCAAAGGTGCTACTCAAGAGTATGTTAGGAAGGAAATCAATTTGAAAGGATTAAAAGTCAGCCGCAATAATATTTCCCTGCTGCTTCGGAATTTGGTTTACATCGGAAAAATACGTGTGCCGGGATTTGAAAAAGAGCCGGAGGAAATCATTGATGGGATACATGAGCCAATAATAAATATCGGCTTATTTTATAAAGTGCAGGAAATACTTGCGGGAAATCATTTAAAAAGAAATCGGACGAAGCAAAATACCGTCCGCGACGAATTACCACTAAGGGGATTACTTCACTGTTCAAATTGCGGAAATAAAGTGACAGGGAGCGCCAGTAGGAGCAGGTCGGGTGCAAGGCATTATTATTACCATTGTAACTTTTGTAAAAAAGAGCGATATAGAGCGTCGTTACCTAATGAATGTATTGAGAACTTTCTCGACGAATTGGAATTCATCAAATCAGCCCAATTCATTTACAAAGACATGATCGTAACATTATTGAATCAGAAGTCAAATGATGAAACTCATATTGACACAAAGGCTGTAAAGTCAAAAATACAATTGCTTTCAAACAGACTTGATAGACTTCAGGATTTATTGGTTGATGATGTGATTTCTGCAAATGAATATGAGAAAAAGAAAACTCAATATCAGAATGAGCTTAATGATTTAAATAAATCAATTAAAACCAGTTCAACTGAAAAATCAGACATTAAAAAGAAGATAGCTAACGGGATTCATTTGTTGAGTAATATCCGCTCAATGTACCAAAACGCTGACGTTTTGCATAAACAGCGTTTGCTTGGTTCGATATTCCCCGAAAAAATTGAGTTTTCAAAAAATAAATGTCGAACCACCCGAATCAATGATTTGTTGCTTTATATTCTGTTGAATAACAACAAGTTACAACAAATAAAAAAGGGACAAAACGATAAAAATATCGTCTTGTCCCGTCAGGTGGAGTCGCCGGGAATCGAACCCGGGTCCAAACAGGCAACCAAAGGACTTTCTACATGCTTATTTCCTGATTGGATTTTCGACACCGGTTGTGGCCAGGAACAGCCGACCGATGCTTAGCTTCTTAGTTGTCAGGACAGCGCCGAAGCATCACTGTCCCTAGGTCTGTTTTTACGGTTCCCCTTTTAAGAACGCCACAAACCAGGGCTTTCAAGGAGAATCCAGCTTCCCTGCCTTGCAGGGACGTGGCTCATCGTACTATAATTCGGATTAAGCAGCTAAAGCGTAGTTATTTTCGCCGTGTAAAAGTGTTGGGACTTTTGGATTAACGAGAAATTGTCCCCATTCTCGACATGCTTATCGTTCAATTCGACCTGCTGTCAAAACCAGTCGACCCCAATTGGGACGGCAAATATACGTGATAATTGACAATTGACAATTGATAATTAACAATTAATAATGAATAAAGAATAATGACAAACCAATGTTTCAGTTAGTGCCAGCTGAGGCTGCAAGCTTTTTATTGAATGATGGCGTTGCCTGCGGCCCGGGCTGTACGCTGCAAGTCCTCGCTGTCTCCGCTGCGCTCCGTCAGCTGTGGGCTTTCCGCTTCCATCCCTAACGCAGCAGCGCGTTTCTTCGACGCCAGTTCCCGTACTGGCAGCTGCGTTTTCGGGACATTTGCCCGCGCGAGGGATCGCAGCAAGGTGCCGTGCACCGCGAAGAGCCCGACCCGCAGGGACGCGCCATAATAAAACAATTAAAAGGCTGCTTTTATATTAATTGAGAAATTACCAACTAAAATGGAATACTGACACTACTCCTCTCCTTCGCCTTTCTCCATCTTAAACGGATAATCCCCAAAAGAGGGTGCGAGCTTCCAGGCCTGGTAGGTTGATTTGGTGTATTTGTTGGAAAGGGCAATGATGGTGACGGTGTCTTTTTTCAGTTTGATATAAGACGACGTATTGCCATGCCACCAGCCGTTGTGGTAGTACATCTTCTGGCCCGTCGGCCATTCATACATCCGGATGCCAAGGCCGTAGTTCCGGGTGCCTTTGTGCTCATAGCTGTAGCCTTTGTAAACTTTTTCTGCCAGCCCCGGACTTAAGAAATTTTTAGAATAGGTTGCCATGTCAAATTTGAGCAGGTCCCTCGGGGTAGAATAAATGTTCTTATCGCCGCAGGTGCCGTCGAGGTGGTCAAACCTTAGGCGCATATTTCCTTTGTAGGTCTGACTCACATTGTCTTTGTCCTTAATGTCAAAAACAAAGGTGTTGCTCATTTTCAGCGGTTCGAACAGCATTTTCCTCATGGCTTCCGCATAACTTAGCCCGGTAACCTTCTCAATTACCAATGCCAGCATGGTGTAATTGGTATTGCAATACGCGAAACGCCTTCCGCTTGGAAATTGCTGCGGAAAGTGATGTTTATTCATCAGGTTTAATACATCCTGGTTTGTCAATGTTTTCGAATGATCCCAAACGCCCTTCTCATCACAGAAATAAGCGTAATTGGGCAGTCCGCTGCGGTGGTTCAACAGGTCCTGTATCGTGATGTTAGGGTAGGGGAACGGGGAGAGCAATGTACTGACATCCTGTTCCAGGTCGAGTTTTCCGGAATCAATCAGCCGCAATACCAGCGCGGCGGTAAGCACTTTGCTGAGTGATG
>CALRKC020000387.1:0-3355 GCA_943367895.1 Erythrobacter sanguineus
GAATCTTCTCAATCCGGTTTTGTTCATAAATAAAAATCTCATTAAAAGACTGAAAATAGATACGGCCATTTAACTTGAATATCTTCCATATTTCCTCATTATCGGAAGTACCGTTGAACAGGTTTTTTCCTGCAAGCGAAAAATATTTCATCTTCCCTTGTATCCTTTTCCAAAAGCCAAACTCCTTGTAAGACCCTGTATAAACCCTATCACCGTCCATAAAAACAGAACGGATTACCGTTTTATTTGGGAGTGTATACTTTTCCCATTTTACGCCATTGTAACGCAGGAAATAATGGTTGTTGGCAAAATAAACCGCATTGTCATTGCCCTGCGTAATGTTCCAGTTCTGGTTATCGCCCCCGTACTCGGTCTTGGTGAAGTTTTCGACAAACGGAAGCAGTTCCTGAGCCTGAACAGCGTCAAAAAAGATTAAGAAAAATAGAGCTATAAAAATACGTTTCACAAAAGCGATCATTTTTTCAAATATAAATACATTTTTGAAGAGCAATGCTATATAAAACAAAATTCCGGCTGTGTAGGAGCCGGAATTTTTTTGGTGTTGGTGTCTATGCTACTCTTTTATCAGTCTTTTAAAGGCTGTCCTGTCATCGGCAAATTGGATCTGTAACATATATACGCCTGTTTCGAGCGACCTGAGATCAATATTACTGCCCAAATTCCCTTTCATCATCTCCTGACCAATCAGGTTATAAAGCGTGATGCTTTTCACCTGGGAGTCTGACTGTACGGTTACATAATCGTGTGAAGGATTGGGATATACACTGAAATTATTATTGCTGTTTTCAGTTGTACCCAATGGCGTGACTAAGGTACCCTGAAGGTACAGCGAAACCGGTATATAACCCTGCTGGTCAACAAACTGCGCCGCGGGAACTGAAATCTTGAACGAATGGGCGCCTGCTGTTAAATTCCCCAGACTGATTTCCCTGATCGGAATGACATCTCCGGGACACCAATTACTAAACGACTGCCATTCCGCAGGAGTACGCGGTGTCGCCCCATAAATTCCATTGCCCTGCGTATTGTACATCCTGAAAGGTTCACAGGTAAGGCTACCGGGTTTATAAACCAAAATCTGAGTATTATCGAGATAAATATAGTGAAAGCGCCTGTTGTACTCTTCCCCCCCCGCGTTTGCCCCATGATTCGAGGTGATCAGGTAAAAACGCGCATCATTAACCGCTGCGGGGAGATTAAAATTGATGGTACGAACCGTCTGCCCAATCACATCTGTTGCACCGGCGGCATAGTTGTTAAGGTCCTTCTTGAAGTTCAGCGGCATAATGTAATTGATTCCGCCTTCACCGATGACATCAGTTTCCGAAACAAACTCGAGTGTCCCGAAAAACACATCATTACGGCCCGCACAACCCGCAACCTGAGTCTGCGCGGCATACGGAACCCCAAAAATCTCCAGCTCTACCCAAATATCAAAGTTGGCAGTAATGGCAGGGTCGTTAAAAATCCGGTAGATATTGGACACGTTGAATGTGTAAGGCACTTCGTTGGGCAATACATTCTTATTCATAAATGGGGTAATAAAACGGCCCAATTCGATGCGTTGCACATCGTTTGGTGAATAGGTTGTCGCCCCTTTCGGTACAAACGCAAGATTGACATTGCCGATACGGTCATAGTTATCACAGGAAGCTTTTACGGTGACGTTCATAACAACGGACGGACCAAACGAAGCCAGTTCATCTTCGGTCAGCATTCTTGCGTAAAGGTCATTCCTGTGGCGGATGACACCTGCCGGCGGTACCGGAAGCGAAACGGTTGCCGCATAGCCGTCGAAAAAGAGGATCTCATCAAAAACGGTCAGGCTGTACTCGGTCAGGGCTTTTTTTCCGGGTAATGAACTTCCGGGTACTTTCGAGAGGTGCCCATAGGTATTCAGGAACAGGCAGCAAAGCAAAAAAAGTAAAGTTTTCTTCATAATAAAACGGTGTTGGTTTAGTAGCGGCTAAAGATACTAATTTAATCCAAAATTGCTTGAATGAAAAATCCCGGCCTAGACCGGGATTTTTTCTAATTCGTATCCATTTACATAATCCTGCAAATGCTTAAATCTCTCTGTTAGTTTTCCGTTCTCGGTGATTTTGGCGCGTTGAAGGATGCCATCCTTATCGCCATTAAAAAATGCAGGTACTACATGCTCCATGAACATTTCCCCAAAACCCTCACTGGCGTCTTTAGGCAACTCACACGGCAGGTTATCCACCGCCATTACCACAATCGCCGCCGGATGGAAAATATCGGCTTCCTCATGTGTTGAAGGGAGATAACCATACAGTGGTTCCGCTATGGTAGAAGCCTTGATGGTTGATGCAATCGGGCCATTTACATCACAGGAAATGTCGGCAACCACCTTTATCCTGCAGTCATGTGCCAATAACATACTGCGTGTCAATATTACCGGGGCGTCGTTTGCGTAGAAGTGCCCTGCCATAAATATATCGGATACTTTCGTAAATCTTTCAAAATCAGATATGTAAGATTCCGGGTTGGCATAAAAATCAGCTTTACTGCCCTGGCCGCCGTCTGCGCGTTTGTTGTAATCCATCACATCGATCTGGGTGTAGATCGGACCTTCATAGTTTTTGCTCAGATAATCTTCCACAGAAACCTGCTTGATCTTCATCGCATCAAGGATTTCCTTTGCGCCGTTACCTACTTTGCCGTGACCGGTCAGCACAATCTTTATCGGAGGAAGCACGACACGTTTAAGCCTTTGTACCAAATCTTCCTTATGCGCCAGTGTCTCCGCCTTTGGAAGATTGAAAAGTTCAAACTTGATACCAAAAGCCCGTATACCGTTATATGCGCCAACAATCCCGGCGTAACGCCCAAAACCAATCAGTCGCTTAAAGTTTTTATCAACTATGGTCTCGTGATCGTAGAGATCTATTTTCTTCTCAAGAACAGCCTGCAGCAGTTTTCTGTTGTGGGGTTGCTTCTTGATGGTATGCGAAAAGAAAAAATATTTCTTGTTCGGTATCAGGGCGTCAATCGGCACTTCCTTAACACCAAACAGCACGTCACAATCGCTCATGTCTGTGGTAACTTCCAGTCCCAAATCACTATAATCCTGGTCTTTAAAGACACGGATATCAGAACTTTCTACTTTAATAATGGCTTCAGGATGTTGATTTTTCAGGCGGACCAATTCCTCTGGGGTAAAGACTACCCTTCGATCCGGCGGGCTTTTTCTTTCTTTAATAATTCCGAATTTCATAGCGCAATTTTAAAAACCAAATTAATTTTTCTGGTTTTTCATTAATTTAATTTAAAATACCTTAATAATTAACGAAAATATTATCTTGTTAAAATA
>CALRKC020000388.1:0-3353 GCA_943367895.1 Erythrobacter sanguineus
CTGTTTTGGATTTGGAGTTTGCCATTTCTTTCATGAATTCACCGTCAGTGTATGCTATCGCATTGCGGATGATTTTGTCGGTTACCGGATTTTGGATGCCCAGTTGCTTAAGATGTCCCAGTCCGCTAAGGATATGGCGTGTAATGTAAGGACTTTCAGGGCTGCCGTCAAACCAACCGAAAGCACCTGATGGTTTTTGTTTTTCTGAGAGTTTTTGCGCAGTTTCAGCTTGGGAACTACTGAGTTTATTCAGGTCAAAAAGTAACGAAAGCCTTTTTTTCTGCTCCTCTTCGGTTTTGGCATCAGCAACCCACGGTGTTTCTGCCAGTGCGATCGATTTCAGTGTTTCATTTTGTTCCAGTTCTGACAGGCCTTTCCCTTTTTCTTTCCAGTCTTTAAATACCGCCGAAATCTTTGGATTATCTGAAATAATTTTCGTCGCGATGGCATTGGCATAAAACCTCGAAAAGGTCTGTTCGGCACATTCATGCTCGTATTCCATCAGGTAGGGCAACGATTGTATGGCTATCCAGGCCGGATTTGAGGTGTATTCGAGCGTAAGATTATGGTTGCGAAAGGTAGTTGAGGTATTGTTTTTCAGGTTATTCAATACATACGTTTTCTTTGAGTTTTCCCTTACCCATAGCGGCAGTGACTCTGTTACCAATATGGAATTACTCAGGACGGGGATGATGTTTTCCTCGCCGTCAGAAAAGTCGCCTGCTTTTGCAAGCACTTTATATTGAATTCCCTGTAGTCCTTCGGGAATTGAAATCTTCCAGTTTACCGAGGTTGTTCCCATTGGATTTACGTTAAAATTGCATGTATTCTCGGTATTCATGGCAATGGTGTCAATGGGTTTCATCGTATTGGCATCAAAAAGCATCAATATTGCCATGCCGGATTTTGAGGAACTGCTGAGGTTGGCAATTTTCGCTGAGATTTCAATGGCATCCTTTTCACGGAAGAATCGCGGAAAGTTTGGTGTAATCATCAGGTCTTTCTGGGTGGTGACCAAATCCTCGAACTGACCGACAACGCCATCCATATTGTGTGCCAGCATCCTGAAACGCCATTCGGTGAGCGCTTCGGGGGAAGTGAAGCTAAAGTTTAGTCGCCCGTTTTTATCCGTCCTTATTGTCGGAAAAAAGAAGGCTGTTTCGTTGAAATTTTTACGGGTTTTAACCTGTTTTAGTGAAGCCACAGCATTTTTGGTAGTGATGACAAGCACGCCGTTGGCACCCCTGTTCCCATAGATTGCCGTTGCGGCTGCATCCTTAAGGATTTCGTAGGAATCAATATCGGCGGGATTTAATTTCATCAGCATTCCCTGTTCCATTGGCACACCGTCAACGATAATAAGTGTTTCAGGTTGGCCTTTGACCGAACTCGTTCCCCGAAGTATGATAGTCGCTTCGCTACCCGGCTGTCCGTTTCCGTAGGAGATACTTAAGCCTGCAACCATGCCCTGCAGGCTTTGTATGCCTGAAGCCGTGTTATTCGCTTCTATTCGTGAAACTGCCATCGTCGATTTACTTGCAGTGATTGACCCGTAACCGGTAGCGATTACGACTGTTTCCATTATCATTTCCTTCATTGTCACGTTTGTTTCCGAAGTGGTTACGGGAATGGTTTCAGCCTTAAATCCGGCATAAAGGAATTCCAGTGATTCGCCTGTTGCTGCTTCAATCTCATAATAACCGTCAAAATCGGTTTGTGTGCTGCGACTGGTTCCCAGCACATTCACAGTTGCTCCCGGTAAAACACTGCTGGCATCTGAAACAATACCATATATCAGGCGGGCATTAGCAGGTTTTTTTGCTTTTTTTGTGATTTGTTCCTTGTAGATATTGAGATTTGTTCTCGTTTCATTGAAATCGAAACCAAACCAGATCAATTGTGTTTTTTCCTGCCGGAAATTCATTTGAGGAAAGTATTCATTCAGATTTTTGAGGTTTAAATTAAGCTGCTGAAAACCAAGAAAAGTACTTTTGGAAACATAATTTCCGTTATCCCGGAAATAGAAATCGCTCCATCCGCGGTATTCAAATTCGTCGAGAGATCGATCATACATTGAAGCGAGCACTTCCATTTTGTTTGATGTTTTTTCCGTCTGTATCGTAAACGACCAATTTTCGGTGTCACCGGGCTGTATTTTGGAACGGAAACTTTCCACTCCGAATTTCACCTTTGGTTTTTCAACAGGTAAGTCTATCTCTTGCTCCGTTTGATAGGATTTATTTTCAAAAATGGTTTCAAAAGAAAGTGCAATATTTTTACGGAACTCTTTATTCACAGGGATTTTTATTATGGTCTTATTATCCTGAATAGCAACGTCTTTCTGAAAATACCTCTCTCCCTGATAAAATCCGGAGATATTGATGAAAAGTTGCGGTACCGCTGTTGATATTTTCAATATTAAATAGCCATCTTCTTTTGGATTTACATTGACTTGTTTTACAGTGACGAGTTGAGATGGGTCGATGGCAAGGTTGCTTTTCTTTAAAGTGAAATCAGAAGTTCCTTTGACCGTGTTTTTACCGGCGTCTTCGGCAGAAAATACCAATCTGTATTCTCCGGGTTTAAAACCGGAAAGAAAATCTGCTGCAATTTTGGTTTCCTCAGCAGTGTTTACTTTTCTTGATAACACAAGCTTGCCTTCATTATCAGTTGATTTACTGTACTTCGTATTGTCTTCGTAAGGAAAAAGTTCCTCAAAATCAGCATCTGTAAATCGCTGTAATTCGGGTATCGGAAAATTCCTTTCCATAAATTTCCTGTTATCGCGTTTAAGAAAGAATACTTCAAGCGTGCCCGCTGCAGGGACAAATTGGTGGTTCAGATTGGTAGTGCTTATGGTGATAAAATTTTTGTCGTCTGTCATCACCACATTCGGAATCATGGTTCGGATCTGCAATGTTTTTTTTCCTCCTCTTATTATTGTTTCGGCGGTATGGGTTTCGCCATTCAAATCTGTGACGTCGGCTTTTATTGCGTAGGCAAGCACATCGTCTTGGCCGAAATCATCCGGAGGGGTGTTCGTAAAATCAATCTTAAATTTACCTGTTGCGTCGGTTGTGATTTTACCTTCAGTATGATTCCGGGAATTTTTGCGGTTGCAGCTACTGCAGTCAATCGTATATTTTACCGTTGCCCCCGCCATCGTACTTCCGTCAAAAGCTCTACAAACGCCTTCTGCTGTAATGTTTTGGTTAAGTCCGATATGCCCTTTTACAGGTTCGAAGTACACTTCAAATCGAGGTCGTTTGTATTCTTCTACACGAAAGCGAACACGGGCATCTTCAAAATCAGCATAATCCCAGAAAGGATGCTCGTCTTTTCTTTTATTGTAA
>CALRKC020000389.1:0-3348 GCA_943367895.1 Erythrobacter sanguineus
ACGGTAACCATAACCGAGACCCCTACGGTCGATGACCTTGCCGACGTTACAGCCTGTGACAGCTATACGCTTCCTGCATTGACAATCGGTAACTACTACACCGAAGCCAACGGTGCAGGGACAATGCTCAACGCGGGAGATGTTATCACAACTTCACAGACCGTTTACGTCTATGCCTCAAATGGCGATTGCTCCGCTGAAAGTGATTTCACGGTAACCATAACGGTGACACCTACTGTCGACGACCTTGCCGACGTTACAGCCTGTGACAGCTATACGCTTCCTGCTTTGACAAGCGGCAACTACTACACCGAAGCAAACGGTGCAGGGACAATGCTCAACGCCGGAGATATTATCACAACTTCACAGACCGTTTACATCTACGCTTCAAATGGCGATTGCTCCGCGGAAAGTGATTTCATGGTTTCATTCAATACGCTGGACAATTCCACAACTTTGACTCTGGAAACAATTTCTGCGAACCAAAGCGGTGCATCATACCAATGGATTGTCTGTGGAGACACTCCTGAGATAATTGACGGGGAAACCAATCAAAGCTTTACCGCAACTGCCAATGGACAGTACGCTGTAATAATAACACTGGGTGACTGCTCTGTAACGACTGAATGTGTTACCATCGATACCTTAGGAACACCTAATCTTCCAACGGAGAATCTCATAACAATGTATCCGAACCCAAGCCGTGGTAACTTTACCGTGGATACAGGCAATATGATTGCAGACAGCATTTCTGTTATTGACAATCTGGGAAGATTAATTGTTGAGTATACGCCAAAATCGCAAAAATCGTTGATGGATGTCAGCAGCCATGAAGATGGTGTTTACTACATCAAGATCAGGTATCAAAATAACGAAACCACTAAAAAATTGATACTACGCAGAAATTAAGGATGTAGTTTTAATTACAGACTAAGCAAAAAATCCCTGCAGAAATTTCTGCAGGGATTTTTTTATTCATCTTATAATAAGCCATTCTTCTCTTCTTGAGGGAGAATAACAAGGAGAATGCATACCACAAAGCATATCTTAGTTTTTACGATTTAAGCAAATCTTAATTTTAGTCCGGCACTAAATGACCACTACATTCGTTAATTTACAATATGTTAAAAACAGATAAAGAATGAAACTGATTACAATGATTTTGCTGTTTGTGATTCCGGTGCAATGGGAAGCAGACTTTGAAAATGCAAAAAAAACAGCCCGAGAAAAACATCAGCTGATACTGCTGAATTTTTCAGGATCCGACTGGTGTGGTCCCTGTATCGTAACCCGAAAAGATTACTTTGAAAATGATGCCTTTGGCAACATGGCAAAAGACAACCTCGTGATGGTCAATGCAGATTTCCCAAGGAAGAAAAAAAACATGCCTTCAGCAGAAGTCACCAAGCGTAATGAAGCATTGGCAGAACGTTACAATAAGCAGGGAATGTTCCCCTTCACCCTGCTGTTGGATGCAGATGGAAAAGTCCTAAAAACCTGGAGTGGAAAACCCGAAGTTTCTCCGGAACAATGGACAGCCGAGATTAAAGCCATTTGCGACACCCATAAATAGGTCATTTTCTGATGGAAAAGTACTCCGAATCATTAAAGCTGATGGGCAACAACTTCACGATTACCGTGGTTGCCGATAACAGGGAATTCGCACTGCAGAATATCCAAATCGCCATCGATGAAATAAGGAGGATTGAAGCGCTTTTTACAACTTTTAAACCAGACAGCCAGACCAATCTCATCAACGAAAATGCCGGGATCCAAGCTGTAAAAGTTGACAACGAGGTCTTTGAGCTAATTGAACGAAGTATAGCCATATCAAAAATTACACAGGGCGCATTTGATATTTCCTACGGCAGTATTGACAAGAGCTTGTGGAATTTTGACAAAACCATGACGGCATTACCGAAGGCTGAAGAAGCGAAGAAAATGGTACACCTGATCAATTACAACAATATTATCCTGGATAAGGAAAATCGCAGCGTATTCTTAAAAGAAAAAGGAATGCGGATTGGATTTGGCGGTATTGGGAAAGGTTACGCTGCCGAAATGGCCAAATCCAAGCTGATTGCAAACAAGGTACAAAGCGGCATCATCAATGCCAGCGGCGACCTTACCTCATGGGGATTGCAGCCAAACGGTAAACCATGGACCATCGGTATTGCTGATCCGGACAAGCCCACAGCCGTTTTTTCCTACCTTGAAATATCCGAAAAAGCGGTCGCCACTTCAGGAAATTATGAAAAGTACATCATGATAGGAGGAAAAAAGTACTCTCATACAATAGATCCAAAAACAGGGCTGCCTATTACCGGGATCAAGAGCGTCACCGTGATCAGTGGTAACGCAGAGTTTGCAGATGCCATGGCCACGCCGAGAGCTGTCATGGGTATCCGGGCGGGGCTGTTCCTGGTTGACCAGATTCCCGATTTACATTGCATCATCATTGACGACAATAACAAAATTTACACTTCTAAAAACATCAACCTCAGATGAACAAAACAAGAAAAATAACATGCTTCATCATGGCAGCCATAGGATTATGCGCCACGATCACTTCCTGCGAATCTGTAAAGGAATATCAGAAAGCAAAAATTAACGATGCCGAAATGGTATTGTCCAACCGAAAAATCGAAAAGACTGAACTCTCCTTCCAATCCTACCGGGAAGGCTCTTCGGGAGCCAATGCCGGAAAAAGTGGTGGTGGCTGCGGTTGTAATTAATCCAATCAACAACAAATGAAAAGAATATTCATCACCGGATTTGCATTGCTCGGATTACTCCGCCTGAATGCACAGACCCAGCCGACGGACTCCACAGGCTACAAAAGCACCAAACTAAAGATTGAGGAAGTCAATCTGGTTTCCAGCTACTATAAACAAAATGGCGACAATGCCGCCGTTACCGGAGGCATCGGTTCGGAAGAACTCACCGATATTTCAAATGCCATTGATGTCAAGCTCGTAAGGTATGGCGCAACAGGTAAAAAACACACTTTTGACGTCGAAATTGGTGTCGACCATTATACATCGGCATCTTCAGATATGATTGACCTGAGTGCGAATTCATCAGCATCTTCCGGTGACATCCGTTTCTATCCCTCAGTCAACTACACCATGGAAAATGAGGCAAAAGGCAGCACATTGGGCGTAGGGGTATCGTCGTCTACCGAATACGACTATCAATCATTTGGAGGAAATGTAAGCTATTCCAAAAAGACAAAAGACCGCAATGGCGAATTCACTGCCAAATTCCAGGCGTATTTAGATCAGGTTAAAATGATCCTGCCAATAGAACTGCGTAACGCGAATAATTATGGCGGCACCGAGTCACGCA
>CALRKC020000390.1:0-3347 GCA_943367895.1 Erythrobacter sanguineus
GTTCAGTCCAGTGGATATCGACACAAAAACGGACGAGATTATTGTTGCATTTGCCCAAATTTTTGAGGACAAAACCCACCGCCACCTGGACATTGATTCCACTTCGGTTAACGAAGGAGCGAGACAGCGCATGCTCGAAATGAGCAGCGACTGGAGGCTGTTCAGCGAGCAGGGGTAAAACTCCCTTTCAGGCACTACCAAATCAAAGCTGTTGTGAAACCGCGATGGTTTCATCAACAATTCCTGTAAAATAAAATTAGAAATGCGTGTTCCTTTAAAGCAGTAGCGGCTTTATTTATTGCGGTTTACATTAAAAAGCCCACACTTCCGTGCAGGCTATTCATTCTTTAACGACCTTGTATAGCGGCAGACCACTAACCTTAGGGTTGGTTATCTAACTGTATAACGCAACCCAGATGGGAGGCAGCTATTTCCTTCAATTTATCCATGATACACTGAACAGGCTGCATACAGCTTATGGCAGTTTTCCGGTGACGGAAGCCAGATTCCCAGATCAATCGGATATTCATTAGCTACTCACGCAATGATAGCGCAGATTATAATCTGTGCCCACAACGCATATCACATCACCATTCTCCCTGGAAGCCTGTGGAGTGATTGTACCGATTTATTATTACCATCCGGATCACCTGGGTACCAGTACATTCCTAACGAATTTCCACGGCAACCCATACCAGTTTTTCTTAAATTTACCATTTGAGGAGACGATGGCAGAGCAGAAGTCTGTGGTACAGGATTATGAGACGCCGTACAAGTTTACAGGCAAGGAATTGGATGAGGAAACTGGATTGTATTATTTTGGGGCAAGGTATTATGATCCGAAGGTAAGTATATGGATGAGCGTGGATCCTTTGGCGGAGAAGTATCAGGCTTGTAATCCGTATAATTTTTGTTCGCAAAACCCGATTAAGCTGATTGATCCGAACGGCAAGCAGCCTTCACCCCGGGGCTTGATTAAAAAGTGGAATGATCTAAATTATAAAGAAAAGGATATTCTTCTTTATGACATGGGTTTTTATAAAGTATCTGATATTGAGGACAACGCAGCTGTTGCTACAGCAATGACGATATCGGTTTATGGAGATAATGGTAAGGGAGACGAAAGTGACGCATTTAGACATGCTTATTGGCAAGCCTTAAATACTCAGGATGTTGGAGTAAGTTTTACCCAAAAATGGTCAGATGCTCACGAATACTCAACACCTGTTAATGAATTAGGCACTGATATATATATGGACATTCACAATAATAATGTTGGAGTTGAAATTGGTCCGAATAATCCGAAAGCGACACCTGATCAATTAAAGAAAATAGTCCTTGAGGAAATTAAGAAAGGAAAAATGATTATAATTAACAGTAATGGAAAACTTATCAAATCAGATGGGACTACTATAAAAAAGTCTGAGATTAGAAGAGCAGATACAGCTGGAAAAATCGGTGTAGAAGTAAAAAAGAACGCTAATGGTCAAAATACTAAATACTATGATTAGAATTTTTGCCTTGATATTATTGACTGGTGTAATTACCCTCGCTTCCTGTTCCAATGAACAAATGTATAAAGAGTATAGAATTGCTGATTTATCTAAGGAGTTGAGTGATACTTTAGAAATGCAAACCCCGGAATTTGTAAATTCTATAGAGGTTGTAATCAAAGGCAACATTAAAGGGAAAGCTATATTAGAGTTTCAAAATGGCCCTGGCCCATATAGTAAGTTGAAATTAGAAGGAGTTGTTAATCAGGTTTATCGAACAGATTGGTACCAAAAAAAGTGTCATTTTATTTATAAGCCTCTTTCGGATATCAAAGGAGATTATTTGGTACTGGAGTATAGAATTTATTAGAAACAACAGCTGGTCCCAGCTAACGAGAGCGTTATGCTCGTGTCCAATAATCATTGCGAAATCTATCAAACAAAACTGCAAGCCCCGACCTGCAGTTTTTTTTATAAAAAGAAATCTGTGATTTCACTTATATCCATTACTACAATATAGATACACAATACTCAAACAACAAAATTGCTATGAATGATATTATTGAAATATTAAAAAGGAAAATAACACATAGGAAGATTTAATCAAATGCTTTGAGTAGGTGAGGCAACAGGAGCATATTGCAGTGATAAAACTCGATGGAGAGAGGAATGATAATAGCTAACCTTAACACTTGATTGTACCGATTTATTATTACCATCGGGATCACCTGGGTACCAGTACATTCCTAACGAATTTCCATGGCAACCCATACCAGTTTTTCTTAAATTTACCATTTGGGGAGACGATGGCAGAACAGAAATCCATTTTACAGGATTATGAAACGCCATACAAGTTTACTGGTAAGGAGCTGGATGTTGAAACTGGTTTGTACTATTTTGGGGCAAGGTATTATGATCCGAAGGTGAGTATTTGGATGAGTGTGGATCCGCTGGCAAACAAGTATCCTAATGCGAATCCTTATAACTATTGCTTTGAAAACCCCCTCGCTCTTGTTGATCCTGATGGAAGAGGTCCAAAACCTCCGGCATATTATATGAATAGACGTGGTTTCTTCGCTGATGGCGTTAAAATTGGACCCTATATAGGAAATGTTAAGCCTACCGATGATCGTTATATGGAACTTATAGAGGTTAGAGGGCGACTCTATCATAAAAACGGTCATAATAAAATTGCGGCGGCAAAAAATGCAATTAATGGACTGTTCGGAGGTGATGATGATTATTTTGTAGAAAAAAAAGAATATAGCGTTGAAGAAGAAACTAATAACGATCTCATAAGATTTGGTGCAGAATGGGCTGTTACAGGATTGATTTTTAAAGGATTAAGTGGTTTGGCGGGTAAGTTATTAACAAAGGCTGGATCATTTTGGAAGATAAATGCATTGCAACGTGGTTTTGTGTATGAAAAAATGATGAATCTAAAAGGAAGTTTCTCGGTTAGCAATTATCCGGTTATTGATGCTTTCTTTAATGGTGTGGCTACAAGTATAAAAACTCTTAATTTAGCAGCGAAATCATACGGTGAAGGTAATGCAGTTTTTAATACATTAAAAGGTTATATCAATAAACTAGCTGAATTTGAGGGAGCTAACTGGGGTGGAATTAATACTGTAAATCAAATCAAGAAAAAAGTCCTGGAAGTAGGTATTCCAGGAGGTGCAACGGAAGCACAAATCATGCAAATAAATAAGGCTGTTCAGTATGGTGCTGAAAATGGAGTTAAAGTCAACGTAAGAGTAATCAGATAATGATAAAATCAACAACCATTTATAAAATTAAAAACAATTATAAAATTGTTACAGAATCAATGAGTGATACAGGGCTATTAATTGC
>CALRKC020000391.1:0-3339 GCA_943367895.1 Erythrobacter sanguineus
GCTGAACCCCGCGCTGACCGTACTTTTGAAAAGGCCGTAAGAACCCATGACATTGCTGAAGCGGGTTCCGTTTTCTGAGTCCGAAGGGCTGATAATGATCGCACCGCCCAGTCCTGAGCCATAGACGGCCGACTGTGGTCCCCGGATAACGGCTGCCTGCCCAATCGATTGTAAATCCAGGTCCTCAATAGTGGTCTCGCTATCGCCCGATGTCAATGGGATATTCCCGTAAAATGCACGTATTTTATTGGTGCCGTAAGGTGTTCTCGCACCAATGCCGCGTATTGCGATGCGGTTGGTGTTAAAGCCACCGGACTGCATATAAACCCCCGGAATCTTATTAATAGCCGCTGCGATTTCAATGCCATTGCCGCTTAACAATTGTTTTTTTGTAATGATCCCAACCGATGACGGCAGGTTTTTGATGCTGTCGTTTATCCGGAACGAAATAATGGTGACTTCATCGAGCCGGTTTTGCGATTTGGTAGCCGTCAGTGTATCCGGAGGCTGTTGTGCCAATCCGGAAAAAGCACTCAGGATTATCGTCAGGGTCGGGAGTAAACGCATCGGTTACTGGTTTGCGCTGACCCTCCAGATGGTGTTGCCGGAATCGTCGTTGACCAGCAGCGAACCATCAGGCATTACGGTGACATCTACCGGGCGTCCGTAGACTTCGGCGGCTTTCTCATTTGCAACAAAGCCCGTCAGGAAGTCCTGTGGTGGTCCTGCCGGTTTTCCATTATTAAATGGAATAAAAATCACTTTGTATCCGACGATCTTGGAACGGTTCCAGGAGCCATGCTGCCCGGCGAAGATGCCATTGCGGTATTTGGCGGGGAAGTTGTTCTTGTTATAAAAAGAAAGACCCAGTGTCGCTGTGTGGGCACCCACCGGAACGTCGGGGACGAGTGTCTTATCTGTCCTGCCCGAAGTTTTTCCGTTAAGCCTCGGGTCCGGAATATCCCCGAAATAGGTGTAAGGCCAGCCATAGAAACCATTTTCCCTTACGCTGGTGACATAGTCGGGAACCAGATCGTCACCAAGGTTGTCGCGTTCATTTACGGCGGTCCACAATTCCCCATTGGCAGGATTCCAGTCCATGCCCACGGGATTTCGAAGTCCTGCAGCATAAATTTTTTCGCCGGTGCCATCAGGATTTACTTCAAGGATGCAGGCCCTCCTGTTTTCATGCTCAATGCCATGCTCCGCGACATTGCTTGCAGAGCCAACAGAAATATAAATCTTCGTTCCCCCGGCATTCGCCAAAAGATTGCGGGTCCAGTGGTTGTTGTAGCCGCCGGCAGGGAGGTTTACTATTTTGTCCGATTTTGAAGTAAGTTTCAGTTCGCCTGTCTTATACGGATAGCGGTACAGTCCGTCGGTGTTGGCGACATAAAAATAATTGCCCAATATCAGCATCCCGAAGGGGCGGTTGAGCCCTTCCAGGAAGACCTCGCGGGTTTCGAACTTTCCGTCGTTGTCCTTATCGCGGAACACGGTAATGCGGTCCACGCTGGTCACCGTGCCGCTTTCCGCAACAAAGACGTCATTGTTTGGCCCGATGTAGGTATTGCGCGGGTTGTTTAGTTTGTCGGCAAACTTTGTGACGGTAAATCCTTCGGGAGCAACCGGTGTTTGCCCCTTTGGCCAGTCCACCATACTGCTGCGCGCTGCCTTGGGTTCGGTTGCAAAAGGGGGTGGTAACGTTATTTCCCCGATGGCGGTTTTTACGATATTGGAGGGCTGTTTTGCAAGCGCTTCCTTTTCAGATTTCTTTACCTGCCCGTTACAGGAGGTAATTAATAAGGTCAAAAACGGGATAAGGTAAGTGGTTTTCATGGGTGTTGTGTTTACGATTTAGACTTCAACAAGTTAGGGAATAAAAAAAAATGAATGGAGCCCGGACTGCTAATATTAAGGGATTTTTAACAGAAGCGGTGCCTGCGATTTAAAATCGGCAGTATAGCGAAATGCAAATACAGGTTCCATCATTTTTCACCTGCTTTTGGTATGGTTTTCTTCGGGAGTTCTTCGAGAGCTCCCGAACAAACTATGCGATTTCCCGAACAAAACCCGAAGCAAACTGCACTAAAACCCGAAGAAAGTGTTCAAAAACTACATGTAACGGTTGTAGTTTTTTTATATCTTTAACTAATACGACATGCAATTTCAATACATATAAAAGAATAGCTAAAGTGATATGCGTTGCAGGCAGGGATTATAAATCCGCGCCATCGGGAGGTGCTGGTGAATTATAACGAAATAAACTCACCAGGTAAGAAATTATTAGAAAAAGAAAAGAGAAAATAATATGGCAGCTTTTGGTTATAAGCGTGACGGTTTTGATTTCAGAGAGAATTTATTCAATCCTGGTATTGAAATTATCGCTTTAAATTCTACAAATGTTAAGAAGAGTATTGAATACATCAAAGAAAACAATATCAAAGGAATAGAATTAAATCCGTATTACGGTTGTTACAAAAAAGATGATTTGAATTTGTTGAATGAATTAATTAATCAGGAAATTAAAGTTATAAACTTAGTCGGTAATTTTAAAGATATTGAGATACTTAATAATTTTAAGAAACTAGAACAGCTATCAATATCAGAGAATAAAAAGTCAATAATTGATTTTAATAATTTTAGCTATCTAAGAGAGTTAAATTTTGATTGGAGTAACAATTTTAAAAATTTTGATAGTTTGAAAAAATTAGAAGTATTAAATATGCGTAATTTTGTAAATAATGCAGACTTGTCTTTTTTTAAATTAAGTGGGTTAAAAGAATTAGGTATAGGCTCTAGCAAAATAGAAAATATTGATTTTATTGCAGGTTTAAAATTGGAAAAGCTTTCTTTATCATATTGTAGTAGGTTGAATGATATTTTAGGATTACGAAATGTAAAAGACACAATTACTTATTTAGAAATAGAGAATTGCAAAAAAATAAATAACTATAATATAATAAGTGAATTACATCTTTTAAATTGGTTAAAGCTCTCTAATCAAGGTAAAATGGAAAGTTTAAGTTTTATTGAGAATTTGAAATTTTTAGAAAATTTATCTTTTGTTGATACAACTATAATTGATGGTGACTTATCGTATTGTGAGAATTTAAGGTATGTTGGTTTTGAAAACAAAAAGCATTATACACATAAGTATGAAAATTTGGCACCTATGATTGATTAATTTTAAAATAACAAAATAGTAAATAATATTATTTTAAAACTAAAAAACCTTATCTGGTTACTAATGTCGCAAATTACTGCATACTCTAAATTTTAAATTAAAATATTGATAAACAGCATTGGTAATGTCCCCCCGCTGGCGCGAGCGTCCCC
>CALRKC020000392.1:0-3315 GCA_943367895.1 Erythrobacter sanguineus
TTCGATGTGGTTGACGCAATTCATTCGCTCGCAATTGAACTGGGTGTAGTTTTTGAAACTTCTGCGAATGTCGAGAAGATTATCGTTAAAAACAATAAAGCTGTCGGTCTTAAAGTGAATGGGAAGGAAATCGATTCCGATATTATCCTGAGCGGTGCTGATTATCATCATACCGAAACCCTGCTTGACGCACCTTTGCGCCAATACACTGAAAAGTACTGGGATAAAAGGACATTTGCGCCGTCGGCATTACTTTTTTATATCGGCTTTGACAGCAAAATTGAGGGCGTCAGTCATCATGCGTTGTTTTTTGATACTGATTTTGAAAAACATGCAAAATCGATTTATGATACTCCTGAATGGCCTGAGGCGCCGCTTTTTTACGCTAATTTCCCCTCAAAAACGGATCAGACCTGCGCCCCTGAAGGTATGGAGAGCGGGTTTTTCCTAATCCCATTGGCGCCCGGAATTGAAGATACGCCGCAATTGCGCGAAAGGTATTTCGATATGATTATGGGTCGTTTTAAAACCATTACAGGTATAGATCTGAAAAAAAGCATTACTTTTAAGCAGGACTATTGTGTAAGTGATTTCGTATCCGATTACAATTCCTATAAGGGAAATGCTTACGGCCTTGCAAATACATTGTTTCAGACGGCTTTCCTGAGACCGAAACTTAAAAGCAGGAAAACACGTAATTTATATTTTACGGGTCAGCTGACCGTTCCCGGTCCCGGTGTTCCGCCGGCACTGATTTCAGGGAAACTGGCAGCAGGACTCATTTTGAAAGACATCCAATAATAACAGGCCCGACATGAAATCGATTTTTGATACCATATCATTCCAATGCAGCAAAAATGTGACGAAGACCTACAGTACTTCGTTTTCTGCTGCCGTACGTATGCTCGCCCCTTCCATAAGGCAGGACATTTATAATATTTATGGGTTTGTGCGCTTCGCAGATGAGATTGTGGACAGCTTTCATGATTATGATAAAAAATTGCTTTTTGATGCCTTTGAGGCTGATTTGAAAAGAGCCATTTCAGATAAGATAAGCCTGAATCCCATATTGAATGCTTTTCAGCATACGGTTCATCAATACCAGATTCCGATGGCATTGATTGATGCATTCATGAAAAGCATGCGTCTTGATCTCACCAAAACAGTTTATGAAACACGCGGGGAATATGAGCAATACATCTACGGCTCTGCCGATGTCGTGGGGTTAATGTGCCTTAAGGTTTTTGTAAATGGTAACCAGGCAAAATATGATGAGCTGGAGTTCGCTGCTATGAAACTGGGGTCTGCATTCCAGAAAGTTAATTTCCTGCGGGATTTAAAGGCAGATCATGATGAATTGAACCGTACTTATTTTCCGGATACCGACCTTAACGAGCTTGACGAAGTGTCCAAACAAAAGATTATCGAAGAGATTGAATCCGATTTCAGGATTGGATATAAAGGGATTGCAGAACTGCCTTTGGAAGCTAAATTTGGTGTTTACACCGCTTATGTGTATTATAAAAAACTGCTTTCAAAGCTGAAGAATACACCTTCCGGGGAGCTGAAAAATAAGCGCATTCGTGTTCCGGATTATGAAAAATACGGACTTTTTGCCAAATGTTACCTAACCTACAGATTTAATTTTATTTAAGCTTATGTGGTTGTATATTTTAGTTTTTTTATCGACTTTTTTCCTGATGGAATTCATGGCCTGGTTTAGCCACAAGTTTATCATGCACGGATTTTTATGGGTTTTGCACGCCGATCATCACAAGAAAGACCATGATTCATGGTTCGAGCGTAATGATGCGTTTTTTATAATTTACGCAGTTATCAGCATTGGTTTTTTCCTGCTTTGGCAATATGATATTTTGAAAATTGGACTGGCCATCGGGCTTGGAATTTTTGCCTATGGACTGACTTATTTTATCGTACATGATATTTTTATCCACCAAAGATTTAAGTTATTCCGCAATGCCAATAACCGATATGCGCGTGCAGTACGTAGGGCGCATAAGATGCACCACAAGCACATCGGAAAGGAGCACGGCGAATGCTTCGGTATGCTGATCGTGCCTTTTAAATACTTTAAAAAATAAAAAGCACCTCGAAAGGTGCTTTTTTTTGATTTACTGTTCGGATTATTGATTTTATGAGTTTTTAATTCATGAGCTTTTTCAAAGGCTCCAGCTGTTTTTGATCTATGTCAGCATTCTTAAGCATCGATATCAGCGTCATTATGCCGGACGGGTCCATGTTGTCACCCAGCACCCTGATTACAGCAATGCCGTTTTCTTTCTTTGCTGCGTAAATAACGAACTCATCGATATGCTCGTCGTCTTTCCCTACGTAGCTTACGGAAGCACCGTCTTTTCCTGACCCGACGCGCATCAGCAATTCGTACTTTTTATCTTTCAACAGGTTTTTTAATGTCTTGTTTTCATTGTCATAAGCGGTCGTGGATACGGAATCAGACTTAAAAAAGAGCATGTTCATTTTGTTGAATGACCTGAGTGCTTTTTTTTCCTCGGCGTTGAGTTTTAGTTTTTCTGTTACGAAGATATCCGGAGATAAATCCATTACTATAAAATTGGCCTGTTCGCTTTTTTTTACGAAGTACTTTTGCAGGCTTGGCTCAGAATTGCAGCCCGTTAAAAACAGGCTGCAACAGAGGATGATGAGAAACTGTCTCATATTACTTTTTGCCTTTCGTTCCCTTGGACAGTACATCGCCGCCCGGAAGATTCATTTTGTCAGTCAGTACGGAAATTTCATCCAGGTCGAATTCACCAATGAGTGACAACAATACGGTATCCTCTTTCCCTGACCCCTCAATGAACATCAGTAATTCCTTGACGATAGATTCTTTTGCACCGGATTTGATCATGATCCTGATGCTCTTGCCTTTATCACTAATACGCATCAGTTCTTCAAGTCCCGACGATTTGATGTATTTCTCGGCGGTGGCTTTCATTTCCTGTGTTGTTTTACTGTCAGTAGTGGTAAAAACCCTGAGGTAATCCAGTTTTTTAATCAGGTTAAGATATTGTTGGGCTTCTTTGTCCTTACTGTCTACCTTGCCCATCATCTGGAACATTTTTTTGTTGACAATTACCGCGGTGATGTCATCACGGCCATCGAATTTATCGAAGGCGGTTTGTCCAAAGAATAACATTGGCACTAAAAGTGCTACATACAGAAACATTTTTTTTGTTGATTTCATGATTACTATTTGCTTTTTAATTAATGCTTTTTTTCCTGTTTCAGTCAGCATAACAGGTAATGCTTTATTGTTTAAAAATTCGCTCTTTT
>CALRKC020000393.1:0-3300 GCA_943367895.1 Erythrobacter sanguineus
TTGTAAAAGGCCTTCAGTGAAGAAATCTTCCTGTTGACAGACGTGTTGGAAATGCCGGAGTCTACCAACGAAACAATCCAGCTGCGTATCTGACTGTAATTCACTTCGATTAAGTCTTCCTGCTCAAAAGTTGCGTTCAGGAAATCGCCAAATGCCTCCAAATCGCGTTCATAGGCCAATAAGGTATGCGGCGAATAGTTCCGTTCCTTTGACAGGTAATCCGTGAAAGCTTTCCTGATTTTCTCCATAAAAAAACCGTTAGCCTCAAAAGTATTAAACTTTGACGACTAACGGTAATATATTTTCAGAATCGGGATATTAACTCTCTAAGTTATCTCTCATGTTCTGGATGTAAGCGGCTTTCTGGATTTTCATCCTGTGCGTTACAGAAGGTTTAATGAATGCTTGTCTTGCTCGCAACTGACGTACAGTTCCGGTCTTGTCAAACTTTCTCTTATAGCGCTTTAATGCTCTATCGATATTTTCTCCGTCTTTAATTGGTATAATTAACATAATATAGACACCTCCTCTCGTTAAGGCTGCAAAGGTAAAAATTAATTGACAATTAGCAATTAATAATTGATATTTTTTTACAGCTCGGAGTTATGAATGTTCTGATTATACATTATTAATTGTTTTTTGGGCGTGCCGGCGGCAGGAACGTCAGCAGTTGCCGGCAACCCTGGCAGTGCCGCCGTCGGGCTGTCCGCTGCAATCTTTTTAGCGTCAGTTCGGGTGTTCTGAAAGAACGTATCGAGAACCGCTAAAAAGGATTTCCGCTGCCATCCCTCACGCGGTGGAAAATCACAAAAAATAAAATTCCAAAATCCAACTAACAAATGTTGATTGGAATTTGGAATTTAAAATTTGGTTTTTCAATTTGTTTATTTCACCGCAGGCTCATACTCCCGTTTGTCAAAAATCATTTTTGACAAAATCTCCCGCATGATTTCTGATGTGCCACCACCGATAGGCCCTAAACGGCTGTCCCGCATCAGGCGTGCCAGTGGATATTCTTCCATGTATCCGTAGCCGCCCAGCATTTGTAAACAACTGTAGATCGTCTCATCAGCAACCTGGGTTGATTTCAGTTTGCCCATGCTGGCTTCCATGACAACGTACTCTTTTTTGTCCAGCCTGGCCACTGTGGCGTAGTTGAATAATTTACAGTGCGCCACATCTGTGGCATGGTCAACAATCTTGTGTCTTAATGCCTGGAATTTATCCAGCGTTTTGCCGAATGCCTCCCGGTTGGACATATATTCTATAGTGTAGTCAATCGCGTATTCGGCACGGGCGTGCGCATTCACTGCCATGATCAGTCGCTCCAAAGCAAAGTGCTGCATCATGTAGCCGAAGCCTTTGCCTTCTTCTCCCATTAAGTTTTCCTCGGGGATTTCGACATTGTCAAACGCAATTTCCGCGGTGTCTGATGCCCTCCAGCCCAATTTATCCAGTTTGGTTGCAGTGATGCCCGGAAGATTGGTATCCATCACAAAAATGCTGATGCCTTTGTTACCCAACTCAGGATTGGTCTTTGCAGCGACTACATAATAGTCCGCATAAACGCCATTGGTGATAAAGGTTTTAGATCCGTTGATGACGTAGCTGTTTCCTTTTTTGGTTGCTGTAGTTTTCATGCCTGCCACATCGCTCCCGCCAAAGGGTTCTGAAATGCAAAGTGCGCCGATTTTATCACCGGTGATACTGGGTGCAAGATAGGCACTTTTTATCCTGTCATCCCCTTCGGCATTCAGGTGTGTCATGGCCAGGTAAGCATGGGCCCACATCGCGGCGGCAAACCCTGAAGATCTTATTTTTTGCAGTTCTTCGAGTAGAATGACGGTGTAGAATAAATCGAGGTTCATTCCGCCATAGGCTTCAGGATAATTGATCCCAAAGAAACCCATTTCGCCGAATTTCTTCCAGATGAATCGATCGATTGTTCCGGTGGCTTCCCATTTCTCAATGTGTGGAACCACTTCTTTCTGTAAAAAATCCTGTAAACTTTTTCTAAACAAATTGTGCTCCTCTGAAAAGTATGTCGAATCCATGCGTAAAGTCTGTATTTTTAGCTATTTTTTTAGAATTCCAAATATAAGGCAATTATTTTTATTTTTTCAACAGGAAAACCTTTAATTTTTGCTAAATCCTCAGCGCTGCTAATTTCTCCGTTCATACTTCTGTAAGTGACGATTTCTTTGGCGTTATAGTAATTTAGATAGGGTATTTTGGACAATTCCTTAATCGGTGCACTGTTGATTGGGGTTTTTTTAATCGGCGGGAGATTTTCAACCTTGAATGCCTGTTTCAGCTTTTCAACGACCTCTGGCGACAGCCCCCAGATGAAGTCCATCTGTTCCAATGAGACAAATCCGCCCAGTTTCTCCTTTTCCTTCAGTATCCTCCCGGACAAGGCAGGCCCGATTCCATAGACATCCATTAAATCCTGCTGTGTGGCCTGATTGATGTCCTTAATTGGGATGGGCTGCTTTTTTTCTGCGGAAGCGTAAAAATCGCCTTTAGGAAAATGCTTTTTGTTTTTCGCCCAGTCGGGAAATTTAAAGTACGGCGCAATTTTCTCCAGCAGGCTGTCTGAAATTTTGGTGACCTGCTGGAATGCTGCTGCGGAATTCACATACAGGTTCTTTTTGCGGAAAGCCAGCAGCCGGTCAATCTCGGCAACCGACATCCCGAGCCGGTAGCCTTTGTAATCGGTAATGAAATTTGGGTTGAATGGATAAATTTTTGGCTTCTCGTTCTTTGCAACGGCTTTTAAGGAATCGACTTCCTTTTGCAGGGCAAGCCACGCTGCCTTTTCGGCTGAAGGGATTTCGTTGGGTGTAAAATCAATAAAGGCATAGAACAATTGCAGCCCGATCACCAGCGAAAGGAGCAGGACGAGGGAGAAACGTTGTGCGGAGTTGAAGCGGAAAAATGATTTGATTGGCGTAGATAACATAATATTTGGCGTTTAAAGTTTCAGAGGTCAAAAACCGACGACCGCTTGGCCCGGATCAGGTCCTTGAGCTTGATCCAGAACGCGAGTGTCAGGTATACGCCGAACCAGAGCCCGGCGGTTACAAATGAAATGTAAATGAAAAACAGGCGTACGCTGCTGGCGCGCATGCCGAGTTTGTCGGCGAGGCGTGAGGCGGCATTGAAGCCATGCTTCTCGAAGAAATATTTAAGCCTGATGACAATCGACATTTCAAAGTGTTTGATGCAAAAATAGGATTTTTTATTTAGATCGCTTCGCTGAACGCGTCAGGAATCAAGACCGCTTCGCCGATAGAATTA
>CALRKC020000394.1:0-3290 GCA_943367895.1 Erythrobacter sanguineus
CGAATACAGCGCTTTTCCATTCCAATCGCCCCTGCGGTAGGCATACTGTGCACCAAAGGTGTTGATACCGTCTTTAATACGCGAAGGTACGACGCCATCGCTATTGACAACGATTGTGTTGTAATGGTAATTGTAGTTGAAATCATCCACGTAAAACCCTAGTTGTCCCAGCGTCTTGTTTTCGTAAATGGCCCCTACCTTATTATACAGCCTTTCGTAACTGGTTTTGTCATTGATGGCGCTTGGCACATAAGCTTCCCCGAAACGATCCGTAACCGTGGGCTGGCGGAATTCGAATTTCTTGTTCTCGAAATTGAACTGGTGCGTCAGGTATAGATTGTTCTGATTGTCGTTCTTATTGATACGGAATGAGTGGTCTATAAAGTAGCGGTTGCCTTTGAGGAACGACTCGGCATCCTGCAGGTAAACATCGAGCCTGGCACGATCCTTAAAGTCGGAGCTCCCGCTTTCAAAATCCGCTGTATTGATGATTCCCCCGTTTTCCTGGTTCAGCAAGTCCTGGCCCGTAAAATGGGCGTTCAGGTAATAGCGTTTATTTTTAGTATTGTAATTGGTTGTAAACCTGAAATTCCCGGTACTGGCGAGTTGGTTTACATACTTGCCCAGAGAGCGCAATCCTTTATAAGCAATGGAAAAATTGAGCCTTTCTGAGGTATTCAGCGTAATAAAGGCATCGAGCGATTGTCCCTGTTCCTGCACGGTCTTGAAATACAATTCCGTAAGCGGTGTGGGCACAGAAAAATAGCGCATGTCTTCCACTTCGAGATAATTGAAGTGCTTTGCCTTAAAACCGAACTCCGGATAGGTCGAAAACGTCTCGAGGCTGTACTGCAGGGTATTATACGTCTGCCCGTCATTGGCGAACGGCAGCAATCCGAAATTGTCTTTTCTAAGATAATTGAAAATGTAATCCTTGTAAACGGTCAGCGAGGTATCAATTGCGGTGGTATCGCGCTCGAGCGTAATGACCTTGTACATATCAATGGTTGCCTTTGGCGCATTGTCGGTCGTGCTTTTATTATCTGACAACGCGGGGGAAGAAGGATTGGTGTTGGTCCCGGCGGGAAGTGTCTTTGATTTCTGCTCTGTCTTGGTCAGCGTCTTCTGCGCAAAAACAGTAACACTCAGCATAAAAATAAAAAATACAAAAAGCTTCTTTGTCATTGCATTAGCCGGATAAGGCGCAAAGGTAGTATTTTTAAAGAGAAAAAAAACTTAAAAAACGAGGCTGTATTTACGTAACCTGCCCGGGTCATTTCAGGAATTCACTATCTTCATAAAAATTTTGCAATCCGGAAGCTTCCCAACTTTTCTTATCCGGAAAGCATCATTTAACAAAAACCAAAAACATGAAAAAACTACTTCTCATATTATTTTTCATTTATTCAGCTTCATCATTTTCCCAGCATTTCAATGATGATTGGGAAAAAGTCATCTTACTGGAAGAACAGGAAAAAATTAAGTCGGCTTCAGAAATTGTCGACAGGATTTACGCGAAAGCGAAATCAAGAAAAGAC
Source organism: Erythrobacter sanguineus (assembly GCA_943367895.1). Taxonomy (GTDB): domain Bacteria; phylum Bacteroidota; class Bacteroidia; order Flavobacteriales; family Flavobacteriaceae; genus Flavobacterium. The sequence goes on from CALRKC020000394.1 coordinate 1,539, forward strand.
GAACCGCAAATCATCAAATGCTTTTTCTATCAGTCAAAATATATGCTGAAGCTCGAAGAAGAGGGCCAGTCAAAGATACTGGCATCGCTTCGCAGGAACATTAACGCCTTATCCATACCTTCAAAATCATTGCTCGAAATGGTATATGCACAATGCCTGTATAAGTACCTTCAGAAATACAGCTACAAACTTTATTCCCGCAATACACCTACCGATTCGACCGGCACTTTTCTGACGTGGAGCAGCACTGAATTCAAAAGGGAAATAAGGTTGGCTTATGAGCGATCCATCGCCCAAAGGGACATTTTGAAGAAAACTCCCCTACTTGATTACGAACCTGTTTTTGACTTCCTTGCAATTGAAAAATTTAAAAAAGAGAATTTATACGGTTACCTGCTGAAAGAATATATAGACTATCTGTCAAAAGAGCTATACATCGCGCCGATTGACAAAATTGCAGGTAAAAATGGTTTGTTCTTCGCAGATCCTGCCCAATTCCTGGCAGCAGATTTTTCAGATTCAAAAACTGAAAATCTTCGGCCAATTACAACACTTCTGAAGGAGCTTGAAACAAACGACACTTCCATTGACAAACAACTGTACCGTATTGTTTTCTTTGGTATTCATGCTACCCGAGACGAAAGTTATCTGAAAGCGCTCGAACGTATCGGTAAAATCAATACCGATGCCGCTTTATCCCAGGAAATCATGCTTTCGAAAGCATCCTATCTTCAGGAAAAAGCATCTAAACAAGGGACTGCGGATTATCTCGTAAAATCCGTAGCCATATGCGACAGTATACTGGATATAAAAAACAGGTCAAATGCATACCGCTCTGCCTTGGTTTTAAAAATGTCAATCCAGTCAAAAATACTAACAGCCAATCTCGACAAATATATTTATCCAAACCAAAATACGAGGGCGTTTATTACTTACAGGAATGTAAACCGCGTTTCGGTTTCCTATTATAAAATCAATAACACCCTCGCCCAAAAATTCCTGTCCGAAAAAAACAGGGATAGCCTTGTTGTTAAAATCAAGGAAGACAAACCGGTCGTCACGAAAGCATACAGCCTTGTCAACAAGAATGACTATTTCAACTATACCACAGAATTACTGCTGCCTAAAATCGAGAAAGGAACATACCTCGTCTATTTTGAAAGCGATGGCAGCGAGGATCAGGAACTGGCATTTGCCGCTGAGATCCTTGTCGCCACTGATTTCAGCGTAACCCACAATAGGACTTATGACATGGACAATTATCAGGTCAAGAACCGCAGGACGGGATTTCCGATACCGGATGTAACCATCAAAAAAGATCTGGCCATCGTAAAAACGGATCGTAACGGAAATGCCTCGGTAAAAAGAAATTCCACAAGCGCTGACCCTATTACGCTTTCAAAACAGGGAGATACGCTCTCGTTCTCCAAAGGAGACCGTTTTGGCTACAGTCCTTATGAAAGTTATTACCACAATGTTGACGAAGATGACGATTATGAATTTGAGACAGAACTCAACATTTATCTTGACCGTGCCATTTATCGTCCCGGGCAGACGGTGTCCTATAAAGCTATCGCCATAACGCGACTGGGAAACCAGACTGCGGTAGTCGCACATAGTAAATTTGCTGTGACTATTTCAGACGCAGACGGTAATGACTTGCAGAAATTTGACATGCGTACCAACGAATTCGGGTCTTTTTCGGGAGAATTCACTATCCCTGAGAACGTATTGACAGGCGAATTCGAAATT
>CALRKC020000395.1:0-3288 GCA_943367895.1 Erythrobacter sanguineus
GTTAAGATACATAAACGCAGCGTTGATCAATTCCGATTTAGACTTTACGCCACTTGTCCTCATGCCTTCAAAAATAAACTCCGGGGTATTGATGTCCGGGTGGTTGAGGAATGACAAAGAGGCACCTAATGGAATCGGCATCAAAAGATTCTTCTCAGAAGTGACGTATTCAATGAGGTCCGCATTCAGCACCACCGCATCATCACAAAGCTGCAGATACTCATTTTTACTGATTGGCTGATATTGTTTTATATCGATCCAGCCTTCATAAGCGTCAAAATGAAGCCTGATTTTCGCCCATTGACGTTGTTGTTCCAAAACTTCAAAATGTTCGCCAAACAGCACCTGTGAAACAATTTCACTTTTATCGCTTGATTCAGCGCGCAATGGAATGATGGCCAGATTGCAGATTCCGTACATGAAGTGGTTTTAAATTGGTGTTCGGTTTCAAATGTCCGAAAATCATTCGGATTTTTAAAACTTCAGGCTAAGATTTGAGTATTTTTCAGGAGCTTCATCCCGCTGTCCGCTGTATCTTTTGTTTTTTCTTTCAAAAAAACAAAAGGATGCCGCTTCCATCGGGGCTAAAAAAAACGTCCCGACAACTTCGGGACGTTTCAGGAAATATTTTTAATTACGCCCGCTCAAGGACAATTGCCGAAGCGCCGCCACCGCCATTGCAGATAGCCGCCGCTCCGATTTTTGCATTGTTCTGTTCGAGAACGTTAATCAGCGTAACGATAATACGTGCTCCGGAAGCACCCAGTGGATGCCCCAAAGAAACCGCACCACCGTTTACATTTACTTTGCTGTTATCAAGGCCAAGAATTTTAGCATTCGCCAGCCCAACTACTGAAAAGGCTTCATTGAATTCAAAGAAATCGACGTCTGATAGTGAAATTCCGCCTTTATCAAGTGCTTTCGGCAGTGCTTTTGCCGGAGCTGTCGTGAACCACTTTGGTTCCTGTGCGGCATCAGCGTAACTTTTGATATAAGCCAATGGTTTCAAGCCAAGCGATAGTGCTTTATCTTCACTCATCAGGATTAGTGCCGCGGCTCCATCATTAATGGTGGAAGCATTCGCAGCCGTCACCGTTCCGTCTTTTGTAAACGCTGGATTGAGTGAAGGGATCTTATCTAATTTTACATTGCTGTATTCTTCATCTTTGGTTACCATTACAGGTTCCCCGCGTCGTTGTGGCACTGCAACCGGTACCACTTCATTGTTGAATTTTCCGGCATCCCAGGCTTTCGCCGAACGTTCATAAGACTGTACGGCAAAGGCATCCTGCTCTTCTCTTGAAAAACCATACTCTTTTGCACACATATCCGCACAAACGCCCATCGCATTATTGTCGTAAGCATCGGTCAGCCCATCTTTCTGCATGCCGTCAATCATCGTCGCAGGACCAAATTTGTTGCCACTCCTCAAATGCATATAATGCGGAATTAGGCTCATATTTTCCATGCCACCGGCAACAATAATCTCAGCGTCGCCGGCCATAATCGCCTGCGCGCCCTGCATCACCGCTTTCATCCCTGAGGCACAAACTTTATTAACAGTGGTTGCAATCACGCTGTGAGGCAGACCCGCATACAGTGCAGCCTGACGTGCAGGGGCCTGTCCGACACCCGCCTGTACAACATTTCCCATAATGACTTCATCAACGAGGTTGGGATCAAGGTTTATTTTGTCCAAAGCACCTTTAATGGCAGCAGCGCCCAAATGGGATGCGGTTACCGTAGATAAAGCACCCATAAAGCTTCCGATTGGAGTCCTTGCGGCAGAAACGATTACAACTTTTTTATTCATGATGTGGTATTTGTTTATTTAAGTTGCGAATTTAATAAATTATCATAAATAAAAGCTGTTGGTTTTGGGAATATTGTATTTGCGAAACATATAAAAGCCCACAGAAAAGAGCTGTTGGCTTTTGCTTTCAACAAATTATACTATTCTTTTATTATTTTTATCGATGCATCACCGTTTGTTCCCGCCGCTTTTACGATGTATACGCCGCTTTGAAGTTGCTCGATATTCAATTGTACGGTACCACTGCTAAATCGCTCCGAAATAATTTGTTGCCCAAGCAGGTTATAGATGCGCACTTCTTTGATGTCCGTTACGGCGCTAAGGTTAAGTACCGACTGTACCGGATTGGGATACGCTTCGATTTTATAAAAAACAGTTGGATCAATAGCTAAATTCTCATTATTCCCATTAAATGTGTGCGCCTGGGTTACAAAATCGCCGGTGCCATCAGGGATCCTTGCATAACTGACGTTCGCAGTCAGCGCACTGTAACTTACAGCATCTATAATTGCACCGTTTGGATAAGATAAAATAACATTTTCCCCTCCGGCTGAGAGCTTGAAATCGGCATGAAGTCCTTCTTCTGTCAAATCCTCGTCCGCCCAAACGATCATATAACTGTTTGGCGCTATCGTTAAACCGTCAGGAAACTGCCATTTCTGCAGGTTGTTAGGGTCGTCGGTAATGTAGATGTTGTCAAGGCTTAAAGTAGTATCGGTATTGTTGTGTAATTCTATCCAGTCTTCAAACTGGTTCGCGGGGTCGGTCACCGTCGATGTATTCTGTGCCATAATTTCATTTATGGTCAGTTCGCCCGGACTAATGGTATCATAAACCGCGTTCAGTATGTGAAATTCATATTCAGCCCTTTCGGGAGAAAAGGCGCCAATCGTATTGTTCTCAGCATAAATGTAATACTGCAGGTATGTGTTTGTAAGCGTAACAGTTGCGCCGTAAATCTGGTCACCGGGAGCGCCGTCATTGTGATTGCCGTCATCAAACATGGGTACTTTCGTGAAAATGCTTTTGTAGTCGGTCCTGAAACCCAGTAACACCGCGTTGGCGTTTGTATTGGCAATATTTGCGGTAATGGTGATCACATCACCAACTGTTGGATTGGGGTTTGATGGCAGCACATTGGTTATGTTTGGTTTCGGGCTGCTGAAATCGCTCTGGGCATCCAGGAAAGTCACACGATTATTGACGAGTTGGGAGATGCCGGGTGCAATTAAGCTGTTGTTTGTTAAAACATCGGTATTCAGGTTATTCTGAAAGCCGGCATAGCTGTTTAATTTGTTCGGATCGGCAAATACTTCGCCGTCAATCAGGCTTTGAAGCGCTTGTGCTTTGGCTGAATAGCTGTTATTCACGAAGTTTTCCTGCAATATCGTATGGCAGTGCGCCAGGTAAATTCTCTTGTATTTGGGAATATTCAGCAGTCTTGATACCAATGGAAATGTGACATCGTTGGTGTG
>CALRKC020000396.1:0-3287 GCA_943367895.1 Erythrobacter sanguineus
ATACATCAAACCCGATGCGGAAAGAAAGCAAATCATCAACATAGGATACCTATCCGGAACGTTGATGGTGATTCTTGGTGTCGGACTGGGATTGCTGATCCGCGATGTCAATATGATTTTCAATATCATTACAGCCGGACTTTATGGCGGATTCGTTTGTGCCAATGTGCTTAAATGGTATTGGTGGCGTTTTAATGCTAACGGTTATTTCTACGGCATGCTTGCCGGGATTATAGCCAGTGCGATTCCTCCCGCCTTATCAGTTTCAGGGATCACCCATTATTTTGACGGTACACGGATGCTGTATTTCTTCCCCGTCTTTATTGTCATTCAATTGATCGCCTGCATCGCCGGTTCCTATGCTGCACCGCCTACGAATCAGGAAACACTGGTGAATTTCTACAAGACGGTCCGCCCCTGGGGATTCTGGAAACCCATTCATGAGATTGCAAAAGCCGAAGATCCAAACCTCGTCAAAAACAAAAACTTCGGAATCAATATGTTCAATGTAGGCCTTGGCATTGCAGGTCAGATCCTGCTTACCTTATTGCCAATGTACCTCATACTTTCCAAATGGACTGCCTTCGGGACTGTCCTGCTGATGCTGCTCATCATCGTGATTATTATGCGAAAAACCTGGTGGAAACGCCTCTCCGATTACTAAACACGCCCATATCTTAAATTATAACTATGATTAATACCGAAAACATTCAGAAAATCCACAATTTCGACACTTTGATGAAAAATCATCAGGCACTGATTGAAAAACGGAACAGCCCGGCAGCCGAATCAAACGGGATTTTCTCCAGATATACCAATCCTGTTGTAACCGCTGCGCATACGCCGGTTTCATGGCGTTACGACCTGAATGCGAAAACCAACCCGCATGGCATGGAGCGTATTGGCATTAACGCCGCATTCAATGCCGGTGCGATGAAATGGAATGGCAAATACATCCTTGCCGTGCGTGTCGAGGGTGTCGATCGCAAATCTTTCATCGCCATCGCAGAAAGTCCAAACGGCATCGATAATTTCTCTTTCTGGGAAAAACCCTGCGTAATCCCGGAAACGGCTGAACCGGATACGAATGTTTATGATATGCGCCTGACACAACATCAGGACGGATGGATTTACGGCATCTTCTGTACGGAACGAAAAGACCCGAAAGCGTCGAAAGGAGACACAAGCTCTGCTGTGGCCAACGCCGGTATCGCCCGGACGAAAGATCTCGTACACTGGGAGAGGCTCCCCGACCTCATTTCAAACACGGGGCAGCAGCGTAATGTGGTCCTGCATCCCGAATTCGTCGACGGAAAATATGCCGTGTACACAAGGCCTCAGGACGGATTCATTGACGTTGGCAACGGTGGCGGCATCGGGCTGGGTTTTATTACCGATATGGAAAACCCCGTCGTCGAGCAGGAAAGGATTATTTACGGAAAACAATACCATACGATTTACGAACTGAAAAACGGGCTGGGTCCCGCACCAATCCGCACCGAAAAAGGCTGGCTGCATCTCGCGCACGGCGTTCGTAACACCGCTGCCGGATTGCGCTACACCCTGTACATGTTCATGACCGACCTCAACGATATTTCAAAGGTAACTCACATTCCCGGCGGTCATTTTATGGCGCCCGAAAACGAAGAACGTACCGGTGATGTCTCTAATGTGCTTTTCTCGAACGGATGGATCGCAGACGAAGACGGGACAGTCTATATTTATTATGCCTCTTCCGATACCCGGATGCATGTCGCCGTATCGTCGATTGAACGCCTCATTGATTACGTTATCAATACGCCTGAAGACGGCTTCACTTCCGCGGCTTCAGTAAATAAGATTATTGAACAGGTTGACAAAAACAACGAACTGCAATAATATGCCGCAATTACAGCTTTTAAAAAATGAACTGAATGCTGAACTGCAAAACATCTTAAGCTACTGGCTTAACAAATCCCCCGATTATAAATATGACGGCTTTATCGGGCAGATTGATTTTAAGGATCATAAAAATTACGAAGCGGAAAAAGGATCTGTGCTCAATGCCCGCATCCTATGGACATTTTCTGCTGCATTCCTGCATTATAACGAAGCAGAATACAAGGCTACCGCACAACGCGCCTTTGCCTGCATCAAGGCACATTTTTACGATGAGGCACATCAGGGCATTTACTGGAGCGTCAATGCCGATGGCAGCCCTAAAGACACCAAAAACCAGATTTATGCGCTGGCTTTCACGGTGTATGGCCTCTGCGAATACTACCGCGCCTCAAATGATTCCGAAGCGCTTAACATGGCAAAAAAGCTGTATGATTCAATCGAATGTTACAGTTTTGACCCATTGCAAAAAGGCTATTTTGAGGCATTCACCAACGATTGGCAGCCCATGGACGATCTGCGGCTCAGCGATAAGGATGCGAATGAGAAAAAAACAATGAACACCCACCTGCACGTTGTTGAAGCTTATGCCAATCTGTATAAAGCATGGCCAGACCGTCTGCTGAAAGACAAAATTGTCGAACTGCTTGAGACCATTGAAACCTATTTTATCACGGAAACCGGGCACCTGCGGCTGTTCTTTGATGAAAACTGGAATGAAAAACCCGATGTGATTTCCTACGGCCATGATATCGAGGCAGCATGGCTGTTACAACAATGTGCCGAAGCAACCGGCGATAGTGCGTTAATTGCGCGTTTTAAGAAGTATGCCATCCAAATGACGGATGCCACAATCGAAGGACTGGATGCTGATGGCGGATTGTGGTATGAGTATGATCCCAAAGCGCAAAAGCGCATTGAGGAAAAACACTGGTGGCCGCAGGCCGAACTGCTGATCGGCTTTTTCAATGCATGGGAATTGACAAACCGGGAAAAGTATCTCGATATTGTACTGAAGAACTGGGAGTTCATCAAAAACCGCATCATCGATCAGGAAAACGGGGAATGGATATGGGGAATCAACGCCGATAATGCCCCGATACAAAAAGACAAGGCCGGATTCTGGAAATGCCCTTACCATAACAGCCGTGCCTGCATGGAACTGATCAACCGAATTGAAAAATATGAAAATGACAAAAAATAACTTCTTCCTTTTTATCCTGCTGATGACGGGATTATTTTCCTGCTCCTCCGCAAATGATCAGGAACCGGAAACGCAAAATCCTGACCCGGTCACACCCGAAGACCCGTTGACTACGGCAAACGTGCGCTCGTACATGGTCGATGCCAACGCAACCGACGAGACCGTGGCTTTGTTTTACAACCTGAAGAAACTGGCCAAAACCAAA
>CALRKC020000397.1:0-3276 GCA_943367895.1 Erythrobacter sanguineus
CTTTGCCCTGCATTAGGCGCCTGGTTACATGAAATTGTTCCGGAATCATCATCATCAGTATAGCAGCTCAAGGCGTTGCAACTGCCTGTATACACACTGAAATTCGTATCTCCGCAGATATTCTGCGGCAGGTCGGAAGAAACGGTAACACTGTAGTTCGCAGTTGGCGTATAGGCATACCATTCCGCCAAACCGGCGTTGGAACAGGTGGTGGAGGTAATGTTGGTTCCATCGATCCCTGCTACGGTATACGTTCCGGCAATAATCGGAAGCGCATCGGCACAGGAATCCTGTGCATAAGAGCCCTGGAAGCCTAAACAGGCTGCAAGGACCAGCATTTTGAAGGAGATATCAAAGGCTGATAATTTCCTTTCAATGTAATTTTTCAAATTCATAGACTTTGGTTTTGGTTTTTAAATTTCATGACGCCGCGCAGGTTGAGAGGCGGCTTTTTTACTAAGACTTCAAAAATTTGTGTGTGTACTGCTGTCCGTTCACATCAAGTACTTTCAAGATATAGGTTCCTGTTGAAAGCGTCCCGACGGGAATGGTATTGTTGATGGATTCTTTTTTAAGGATCAATTTGCCGGTGAGATCAAATATTTCCGCTTTTATAATGGCCGCATTTGATTTCGATTTGATATTGATGGTATCATTTACCGGATTCGGGTAAATTACAAAAGCATCGCTTTCGGCCTCGCTTACCGTTAATGGGAAGGCACCTTCGTTAACAACAACCATTGCATCAACAGCAGGATTGTCAATCACATCTATGGTTCCGCTTGGCCAGATAATAACCAGCTTTTCAATTTCAGTTGCACTGCCGATGCCAAAGTGTAGGTTTAATGAATTCATGTAGCGGAATCCCTCACCAGACCTGACATCCCTGATTTTTTTACCAAAAGCACCATAGATCTCGACTCTTGCGGCAATCCCGTTGCCGTTGCTTTGCTCTCCCTTGAGCCCCACTTTTAGCCAATGGTTTCCATTGGGAACTGCAAACCGTATGGTGTTTTCGTTTTGTATATCCAGGAAACCATCGTTGTTCAAATCTCCCATTGCTCCTGGATTTAAAGCGGTATAAAAAGTAGGAAAAAATGACATATCACCTTGGTTAAACATGATTTTTCCTCCCGCACCCATAACATCTACCCAGCCGTCGTTGTCAAAATCGTACGCAACGTAATCCTGATTGCTGCTGTTGTCTGTGTCCCAGCCTGACCCTGTCGTAACATTTGTAAAAGCCTCTTCAATATTATTCGTAGTATCCAGTTCATTTCTAAACAATCGGGCACCTACAGAACCATTTTTGCCGACCAGTATGTCCATGTCGCCATCGTTGTCAAAATCGGCAACCGCGGAAGACCAGCTTGTTACGGGTTGGTAGCTGATGCCGGCTTGTATTGAAATATCGCTGTAGCCAGCTGCGCCATCATTCCTGTGTAATTCACAAGGGGGACCGGAACATTTTGAAATAAATAAATCCGTATCACCATCGTTGTCATAATCAGTCCATATAGAGGCATAATTTCCGCCGGTCGTAGTAACTCCTAAATTATAGGACCCGGGGGTTACTCCGGATTGGTAATAAGTCATTCCGCCCGCACCATCATTAATATAATACACATTTGGATCAATGTCATGGCATGAAAAAGCGTCCAGATTACCGTCATTATTAATGTCTACAAAGTTTGTCCTTTGGCAGAAAATATATTCGCCCGGTGTATTGCTGGTGTAGGTAGTTCCTGAATCACCGGATACCCAGAAACTTAAGCCGCCGCCGCTGCCGAGTAATAAATCGTTATATCCGTCTTTATTGAGGTCTCCGGCAGCCATACTCCATCCCGGCATCAGGCTTGTACCGGGAACGGTAAAGTTTGTCACTGTAAAACCGCCACCTGAATTTTGAAAATGGGTCTTCAGGGTATTGGTATCGACACTAACAATATCATCAAGGAAGTCACCATTCATATCCGCTATACAAATATTGAAAAAAGAGGTGTTAATTGTCGGGATTGTCTGTGAGGTGAAATTAACGGGCACAATGATTTCGTTTTCAATGAGTTCGAAATCAAAACCGTCGGCACTCCATTTATTATCCCAGGCGATATAATAAGTTGTCCCGCCTACGACGTCAAATGTCTTTTTTGAAAGATTTGACAGGCTGTTACCGGAGTTACAGGCAATTAATCCGGAATTATCGTCGCTCGTAAAACAGCTGAGTGTGGTGGTGCAAGAACCGGTATACACGTTGAAATTGGTGTCTTTACAGATATTTTGCGGTAAATCTGAACTTATCGTAACATGATAATCCTGGGTTGGCACATAAACATACCATTTGCCCATAGTCGCCGTCGAGCATGCCGTGCCGGCATTTGTGCCGTTAATCGCGTCGACGGTGACAGTTCCTGCGGTTATGGGGATGGCGCTGGTACAAGGTGTAGGCGCTTCAGTCAATTGAAAATCAAAACCGGCGCTGCTCCATCTGTTGTCCCATACGATATAATAAGTTGTACCCGCTATTACATTAAATGACTTTTGTGACAGATTGGATAGGCTGTTGCCCGAATTACAGGCGATATTACCCGAATTATCATCACTGGTCACACAGGTGAGTCCGCTGGAACACGATCCTTTATACACGCTGAAAAACGTATTTTTGCAAATATTCTGAGCCAAATCTGAGGTTACGGTTACAAAGTAATCCTGTGTAGGGGTATACGCATACCATTCGGCCATGCTTGCTGTGGAGCAACTGGTATTGACGTTCGTACCATTAATTTCTGTAACGGTCGTTGTGCCAGCGGTTATAGGCGTTGCCGTGTAACACGGGCTCGGAATGAACGGCGCTTCAGTGATCTCAAAATCAAAACCGTTGGTGTTGTATTTGTTATCCCAGGCGATGTAATACGTTACGCCTGCCACTACATCAAATGTTTTTTTTGAAAGGTAGGACTGGTTATTGCATACTATTACACCTGAATCATCATCTTTGGTATAACAGTTTAAGCCGTTACAAGTACCCGTATATACACTGAAGTTGGTGTCTCCACAGGTGTTCTGAGGAAGGTCAGAAGAAACGGTAACGCTGTAATTGGCTGTGGGCGTATAGGCAAACCATTCAGCCAAACTCGCGTTGGAGCAGGTTGCTACTGTAATGTTCGTGCCATCAATTGCGGCTACAGTATAAGTGCCCGCTGTTACGGGAAGTGCGGTTGCACAGGAATTTTGAGCATGCGCTTTGTGAACGCAGCATAAAGCAATGAACATTGAGAG
>CALRKC020000398.1:0-3260 GCA_943367895.1 Erythrobacter sanguineus
GTCAAGCCAACCCAATAATTTTTTCCCACGTTTCGTCAACAACTTTGAGCACAAAACCTAATCCGGCAAGAGCACAACTTAATATCAACGTTTTAGCGTAACAGTACCCCCGATCACTCAGATGTCTTTTCAACATAAAGCCAGTGCGAAACTACTCTGTCAGTTTGCTGCGCCACGGGATTCTTATCGAACACGCGCCGGTAAGGAAAAGAACAGGCAGGAATTTGGCCGTCTGGTTAAGCTTTTTGATTTACTTTTTATATTATAAAACTCCATAGTAAGTCCATAATGAGTCCATAGCAAGTCCATAGAATTGCCTTTTTTTATAGATTCAATAAAGTTATAAATTTGATTTTCTGTGCTACGTCACAAAACACAGGCAAACTTCAACTTATCAAATACCATCACCACGGCAATAATCCGGATTATCAGTATTGGTTCTTATTTAAAAGCCTTTACTCATTGACACAAAAAAACTACAGCCTTTACACTGTAGTTCTCCTATCATTTATCCTGATACTGCTGTTCGTGCAGCGACTGCCTACTTCCTCCGCTCCCGCCTTTTCTCTTTCCGCTCATCCACGATTCCCTGGTAAATTTTAAATTGTTCTTCCGTCAACAGGGCTTTTATTTCTGCATCTTTTTCAATACGCAGTGACTTGACCTGCTTCAGCTTGTCAATTTTGCTTAAGGCGGTATTACCATTTACTTCCTTCATTTTTTCGCCATATTTCCTGGTGATTTCCATAAAAGGAGCTTTTTGTTCCTCTGTAAGCGATAATTTAGCGGCATCGGCCTTAAGGCCGTCAATAAATTCCTGCCGCTGTGCTTCATTCATTTCCTTCTTATCCTGCGCCTGCATTACCACAACGCATCCAAACAACATTATACAGGCCACTACTCTTTTCACATTTTTCATTTTTATTGGTTTTAAGATTAATACCATAACAGACTTAAAGTTACAACATTGGTTTAATTGGTTCATTTTGCTTAACCGGGAAATCGTATCAGGATTAGACTGCGCTAATCAGGGTACTCAGTTACTTTGCAACTCTGCTCCTGAATCCGTATCTTTGCGCTTTGCCATGAAAAATATGCCTGAAACTGAAAATTACATTGAAGTACTCGGTGCCCGCGTACACAATCTCAAAAATATAGACGTCAAGATCCCAAGGGAAAAACTGGTTGTAATTACCGGTCTTTCCGGGTCCGGGAAGTCCTCACTAGCGTTTGATACGATTTATGCGGAAGGCCAGCGACGCTATGTAGAGACCTTTTCTGCCTACGCACGGCAGTTCCTCGGCGGCCTCGAACGCCCCGATGTCGATAAGATCGATGGTCTCTCGCCGGTGATTGCCATTGAGCAGAAAACGACCAGTAAAAGTCCGCGTTCCACCGTAGGGACCATTACAGAGATTTATGATTTTCAGCGTTTGCTTTTTGCGCGTGCCGGTGAGGCTTTCAGCTACAATACCGGCGAAAAGATGGTCAGCTACAGCGATGAGCAGATCAAAAACCTGATCCTCGAAAACTATATCGGTAAGCGCATCAACATCCTTGCACCGGTAATCAAGGCCAGGAAAGGGCACTATGGCGAACTCTTCCAGCAAATCGCAAAACAGGGCTTCCTGCGCGTGAGGATTGACAATGAGATCAAGGAAATCACGCCGGGCATGAAACTCGACCGCTACAAGATACACGACATCGAGATCGTGATCGACCGCATGCTGGTAGAGCAGAATCCTGATACCGACAAACGCCTGAACGAAAGCATCAATACAGCCATGTATCATGGTGATGATGTGCTGATGGTGCTGGACCAGGATTCGGGCGAAGTGCGTTTCTTCAGCCGGAACCTCATGTGTCCTACCACAGGGATATCCTACCAGAATCCGGAACCGAACCTGTTTTCATTCAACTCGCCCAAAGGTGCCTGTGAGCATTGTAACGGACTGGGTACTGTTAATGAGATCAACCTGAAGAAAATCATCCCTAACCCATCGGTTTCAATCAAAGCCGGTGGATTAATCCCGCTGGGCGAATACAAGAACTCCTGGATCTTCAAGCAATTGGAAATCATCGGGGAAAAGTTTGGTTTTAAACTCACAGACCCGATTGAAAAAATATCGGAAGAAGCCATGGACGTCATCCTTAACGGTGGCAGGGACAAGTTTGCAGTACCGTCTAAGACACTGGGCGTTACTAAAGAATACAAGATTGAGTTCGAAGGAATTTCAGCTTTCATCAAAAATCAATACGATGAAAGCGGTTCTTCTACCATACGCCGTTGGGCAAAGGATTTCATGGATGAGGTGAAATGCCCGGTCTGCGAAGGCTCAAGGCTCAAACAGGAGGCATTGTATTTCAGGATTCATGGTAAAAACATCGCTGAATTGTCTGATCTGGATATTTCCGACCTGACGGACTGGTTTAATAATATTGACAAACACCTTTCTGAAAAACAACAGATCATTGCTTCTGAAATCATTAAGGAAATTCGCGACCGCCTGCACTTCCTGATGAATGTCGGATTGGATTACCTGTCGTTAAATCGCAGTTCAAAATCGCTTTCGGGCGGGGAGGCACAACGCATCCGGCTGGCGACACAGATTGGTTCGCAATTGGTCGGGGTGCTTTATATACTCGATGAACCGAGTATTGGCCTGCACCAACGCGACAATGAAAAGCTGATCCGATCGCTGGAGCAGTTGCGCGACATCGGGAATTCGGTTTTGGTGGTAGAGCATGACAAAGACATGATTGAGCGCGCAGACTATGTGATTGACATTGGTCCGAAAGCCGGCAAATACGGTGGAAGGATCATCAGCCAGGGAACGCCTGCGGAATTGCTTAAGGAACACACGATGACCGCCAAATTCATGAACGGCGAAATGGAGATTGAAGTACCAAAGAAACGCCGTGCCGGAAATGGCAAGTTCATGAAACTCAGTGGTGCCAGCGGAAACAACCTGAAGAATGTCACGATTGAATTGCCTTTGGGCCAATTGATCTGTGTCACCGGTGTATCGGGCAGCGGAAAATCTACATTGATTAATGAGACGCTCTACCCCATCCTGAATGCTTACTATTTCAATGGTGTAAAGAAACCACAGCCCTATAAAAAAATCGAAGGCCTTGAGCATATAGACAAAGTGATAGACATCGATCAAAGTCCGATTGGGCGTACACCGCGCTCCAATCCTGCTACTTATACCGAAGTTTTTTCTGAAATACGGAACCTGTTTACCATGACGCCTGAA
>CALRKC020000399.1:0-3244 GCA_943367895.1 Erythrobacter sanguineus
ATTGATGACATTGTATGGCAGCCCATTCCACTTTGCCCGGATGTCACCGGTTTGCATAAGACCGCGACTACAATGACTTCAGCGAGTATAGCCTGGGACGAAAATAGTGGCGCGCAGTGGGAAGTTGTCATTGGGGATGAAGGTGCCGATCCTGGAATGCTGACAGCAGTAACCACCTCAGATCTTACTTATATGTTTGAATCGCTTGCGGTGGGCACCACTTATCATGTTTGGGTCCGTACCGTGTGCGAAGGAGCCTTGGGTAACGGTGAATGGTCCGGACCTTTGACAATCACGACACAGTGTGAAGGCATTGGAGTACCTTACAGTGAGGATTTCGAGACCGCCATGGTACCCCAGTTACCGGAATGTACTTCAGGAATCAAGGTAGCGGCGCCACCGGCAGACTGGTATATTTCGAATTATCCGGGTTATGGCTTCGAATCGAATACGCTGACGTATTACGGAGATATGTTTGCCGATGCCAATACCTGGTTTTATACGAGGGGTATTCAGCTCGTTGAAGGGCAGGCCTATACTATTTCCTACCGATATGGTGGCGCATCGACGGATACTTTTTTCTATAACAACAGCCTTAGGGTCATGTATGGCACAGACGCAAGCCCGGAAGGTATGACACTGCCCATAGCGGAATACCTGGACTTTGCCGTTGATGCGCCTGTATCTGCCGCTGTTGATTTTATAGCCCCTGCAAGCGGTGTATTTTATTTTGGCTTTAATGTCATTTCGCCGAATAACAGTTACATGATGTATATTGACGACATTGTTGTTGATGCGACACCGCTAGGCGTCTCTGACAATGAAAAGTATACTTTGGCCTGTTATCCGAATCCTGTGAAAGACATACTTTATATCAATGCCGGATTCCCTGTTACCGATTTTGCCGTTTATACGATATTAGGGCAGGAAGTACCGGCCAGGTTTACCAATACGGAACATGATGCTATCGATATGTCCGCTTTGCCACAGGGTACTTACATCGCTAAAATTACCATGGGCAATGTAATAAAGACCGTCAAGATTGTGAAATCCCCATAAGAATGTATCGCATCCGTCAGTTCCCCTGAAATTTATGAACCGCCTTTGATAAAAGGCGGTTTTTTTTTAATACAGGTACTACATCTGCACAACATTTTTTCCAAAAAAGCGTTACTGTCCCAATAAAACCCAAACCAATAGTATGAAACGATTGTTCGCGATAGTCCTTTTTACGGCAGCCCTTGCATTTTGTTCCTGTACCGCTGATGATGATGCGGATATGACGAACACCGTCACGATGAAAATCAATGGCGTTACACGTACGTTTGAACCTTTGGGCTATGAAACGGAACTATTGCAGAACGGGCAATATCGACTGACGATTTCTATGTATGCCAATGATGGTATTTCCGATGATTCTGCAGCGCTGGTTACCCATTATGGGCAGACAGGGCATGACGGTTTCAGTGCGTTTCACATCACACTGAATCCATCAGGTTATAATAGTAATGCGGTGGAGGGTAATTTTACAAGCCACATCAGCAGCAATACCAGCACCGGGTTTGAGGCAAGCTTTTCCGGAAATCTGGGAAGTGGAAGCAATGCAATTACCATTACAGACGGACATGTGCATTATTTGTATGACGAGCCGCTGGGGATTTAATATGTGGTTCGCATTAAAAGAACAAAAAAGGGCGCCTCGGACTTAGTCCTTATCCAATGAAATCGTGTATCAGGAGCCTTCTCCGGAGCTCCTGTCCTTATTCCACCCGTCAGACGAATCACTTTATCGGATTTATGAGTTATTAAAAGGCGTTTCTTTTTATAGTGAAATGAATTTGCCTATGTTCGTAAATTGTAGGTTTAAAATTAAATTTATTGTTCAAATAAAGTTAGTTTTGCGGCCTCATGACATAAATCAATAAATTAAATTTAAAGTATGAAGAAACTATTACTATTAGGAATTATCGCTTTTGGATTGCCCGCTTATTCGCAGTACGGGATTTTAGACACTGCCTTTGACACTGACGGAAAAGTAGTTACCTCAATCAGTTCAGGGGCCGACAAGGCTTATGCTGTGGCCCTGCAGGCCGACGGGAAAATTGTGGTAGCCGGGATGACGGACAGCAGCATTTCAGGCAAAGATTTTGTCTGTATCAGGTATAACACGGACGGCTCTTTGGATACTGATTTTGCGAATTCAGGGATTTTTACGCTCGATCTTCAGGGCGGAAGCGATGATGTTGCTTATGACCTTGAGATAGGTGGTGACGGGAAAATAATATTGGCAGGTTACTCTGATGACGGCAGTAATAAGAATGCGGCGATGATCAGGCTGGAAAGCAATGGTACGCTGGATACTACATTTGGTTCCCTTGGGATCGTATTGACCGATTTTATTACCAATAAGGCAGATGAGATTAAAGTAGTAAAAATTCACGCACTTACCGGAAAAATCATTGTTGGGGGTACATCGGCAACAACTACAACGCAGTCACAAGGCGTAATTGCCAGATATACGTCGGCAGGTGTCCTGGATACAACCTTTAATACAACCGGAAAGCAGACGGATCTTGAGAATTTTGGAAATGGAGACTATTATTTTACAATTGAAGACCTTAGCGTCAAGACGAACGGCAAGATATCTGCCATTGGATGGATGAATCAGGAAGGTTTGCAATGGAGCGCCAATCACTATGCGTGTAGGTTGACAAGTGGCGGTGCGTTAGATACCACGTTCTCTTCTGATGGATATCTTACCGCCAATGGCGGATTCAATGGAGATGACAAGAGTTTTTCGATGATATTGAATTCAGATGACAGTATTTTGATGGCTGGCGCGGGTTACCTGTCTACATTGGAATATGATTTTTTCCTGGCTTTGTATGATTCAGCGGGCACATCAGCTGTCGGTAAGGCATTATTTGACTACGGTGTCCTGAAAGAAGATATCGCGTATGGTATGGGAATGGACAGCTCAGGGAAGATTATTATGGCAGGTTCAAGTGTCACATCACAGACCAGCTCAGCGTTCGCGCTTGGCAGGGTAAACGCCAACTACAGTGTTGACAACACTTTCGGTACTTCCGGAAAAGTAACAACAACCTTCGGTACGAATACGGTTAACGAGGCTTTTGATATGGTCGTTCAGGCTGATGACAAAATTATTGCGGTAGGCTACACAGGAAATGACATTGCAATCGCGCGTTATACAGGAAGCGCTCTTGGCGTTGATGATGTTCAG
>CALRKC020000400.1:0-3241 GCA_943367895.1 Erythrobacter sanguineus
TCAACCAAATTGGTCACATTCAGTTTATTTAATAAACGGAGCTTATAAGTGCTGATGGTTTTCTCGTTAAGGTCAAGCAGTTTCGCAATTTCATTGTTTTTCTTACCGTCACTTAAGTAACGAAGCACTTCAACCTCACGGGATGATAATTTCCGGTAAAGCCTTTCACTCTTGTTCTGTTTCGAAATCGCAAGCAGTTTCTTCCTGACATCGTCACTGAAAATGATTTCCCCCTGATTTACCTTAAGGATTGCGTTTTCGAGTGCCTCGAGCTTGTTGGTTTTATGGATGTAAGCAGAAACCCCGGCCTTGATCGCGTTCGGCGTGTAGGTTTGCTCCGGAAGATTACTGTATATAATTATTGTATAATGGTGCTCGCGCTTGAGTGTCTTAAGGAAATTCATGCTCGTCAGCCCATTGAGTTCAAGGTCCAGTATCAAAATATCCGGCTTTTCGGATTCATCAACTCCCGCAATTTCATTGAAGCTGCTATAATGGCCTACAATATTGATTTTATGGTGGCCTTTAAAAAAAGATTCAATCCCGAAATGGACTACCGGCTGATTATCAGCAATACCAACTTTTATCATGATGTAGCGTTTTAATTATAGTTTTCAGATACTAAATTCCAAATATTTAATCCTGTCTGTATATTACGTTTTCAATGTTTCCGGAATTATACAAACTGGTATAGGTTCCATTTTATGGCGGTTATTACGATTCAATCTTTGGTAAATACCAAAAACGACTTGCTCATTTCCGGTAAAATCCGCTTCTGTTTTTCCCATTTCCTGCTGCTCCATTGCCCACTCCAGTTCGTCGTATGACGCGCCAATCTGTTGCTCGTCCGTACGGTCGTCACCAAAAAGCCCATCCGTTGGCGCTGCCGTCAGGATCGACTCCGGAACATGCAGCAATCGTCCAAGGGCATACACTTCTGACTTCACCAAATCAGCAATCGGACTTAAGTCCACACCGCCATCGCCGTATTTGGTATAAAATCCCACACCGAAATCCTCTACCTTATTTCCCGTTCCGGCAACCAAAAGCCCATAAATCCCCGCGTAATAATACAGCGTTGTCATCCGGATCCGTGCCCTGGTATTCGCCAGTGACAAATTGAGACTCGCGGCATTAGTGTCCGAAGACACTTTTGTTTTAAAGACCTCAAAAACATCGGTCAGGTCGGCCTCAGTGCTTTCCACATTAGGGAAACGCTGCTTTAATTGCGCAATATGTTCCCGCGCACGGCTTACATGACTGGCCGCCTGATGTATCGGCATTTCCACACACAGGACCTTTTTTCCGGTCTGCGCACAAAGCGTTGAGGTTACGGCAGAATCGATCCCGCCGGAAATCCCCACAACAAAACCGCTTACTTTCGCGTTATCGGCATAATCATTTAGCCAGTTGACAATGAACTCGTTTACTTTGCCGGCCGAAGCCGCTGTCATTTTTTGCATAGTATTAGGATAATTTTCAAAAACTGAAATGTATATTTGCACCTCGGATTACTTACCCTGAAACCATATAATATGGGGGTAAAATTCGTATAAATTTAACAAAACAATTTATTCTTTAAGTCAGAAAAGTTGTAATATTTGAAGCTTGTTCCCGCTATCCGCTGCAATCTTTTTGTTTTTAAAGAAAAAACAAAAAGGATTTCCGCTGCTATCGGGGCTAGGGTTCAGCAGCACATTCACATATGAAGCTAATTTTCAGGTTATTTATTTTTTGTTCGGCATTGGCCGTCGTTTCCTGCGACAAACAGACAAAGGTCGAAAAGCAGGTTGAGGAAATCAAGCTTGAACCAATAAAAGTGACACGTTTCGAGAAAGCTTTTTTTGAAACCAAGCCGGCTGATCTTCCCGGGTTAAAGCAGCATTTTCCGGATTTCTTTCCTCCAAATGTCAATGATGCGGAATACATTGAGAAAATGACACACCCGCAATGGCGCGAGCTTTACACGGAAGTCGAAAAGAAATACGGGGATTTTACACCGGAAACCCGGGAGATAGAAGACGTCTTCCGTCATATAAAATTCTATTATCCGAAAACCAAAACGCCGGAGGTCACCACGATGATTTACGAAATGGATTACAATACAAAGGTGATCTATGCAGACAGCATCATATTGATTTCCCTCGAAATGTATTTGGGAAAAGACCATCGTTTTTATGAAGGTATTGACAAATACATCAGGCAGAATTTTGAAACGAAGCAAATGATGCCTGATTTGGTTTCCTCGTTCGCCAGGACCAAAGTGCCGCCACCGACAGAAAAGTCGCTTTTGGCGTATATGATTTACGGCGGAAAGGAATTGTATATGAAAGATCTCATGATTCCCGATTATTCAGATGCGGATAAAATTGGTTACACTGAAGACCAAGTCAAATGGTGTCAGGCAAATGAAGCAATGATGTGGCAGTATTTTATTGAAGAGAGCTACCTTTATAGTACCGACAATAAGTTGCTGAGCCGTTTTATCAACCTGGCGCCGTTTTCCAAGTTTTACCTTGAGGTCGATAATGAAAGTCCCGGTCGTGTCGGGACCTGGGTTGGCTGGCAGATTGTGCGTGCTTTCATGAAAAATAATCCGGACGTGACGCTGCAAAAGATGCTGCTGATGGATGCTGTTGAAATTTTTAATAAGTCAAAATACAAACCTGCCCAAAATGAGTAATATTACCTCCGAAATAAAATTCCTTGTCGAACTGGACGAAAACCGTGTTCCCGAAAAATTAACCTGGACCGCGCAGGACGGCGGCGTCGAGGCGGAAGAGGCCAAAGCGATGATGTTGTCTATCTGGGATAGCAACGCACAGGAAACGCTGCGTATCGACCTATGGACAAAAGACATGCCTGTCGACGAGATGAAAGTTTTTTTCCACCAAACGCTTGTGGCAATGGCAGACACTTTTCAACGCGCCACGACCGACGATAAGATGACCGATACAATGAAGGATTTCTGTGATTATTTTGCAGAGAAGCTCAACCTGAAAAAGTAAATTTTAAAAGCCGTTGTTTTTAAACATTTCCTGGTTGATCTCGTCGATGTAATTCAGTAACTCATCCCTTCCACGTCCTTCGGAAGAGGATGTGATGAAGTAAGGCGGCATTTCTTCCCAATTGTTGGCCAATAATTTCTTGCGATAATCGGCAACCGCCATTTCAGCTTTTACTTTTCCGATTTTGTCCGCTTTCGTAAACACAAGGCACAACGGAATTTCGATTTCCCCTA
>CALRKC020000401.1:0-3216 GCA_943367895.1 Erythrobacter sanguineus
GCTGTATTGCCTGCATACATTGCGTAAGGAACCGAAAGTAATTGTGTAGTGCCCACTGTAGCATAATTCGTTCCACCGGAAGCATCCATCTCCACTTTCAGGAATTTAGAATTAGTGCCCCAGTTTATTGAAGAAAAAGTACCGGTTACTGGTGTCCCCTGTCCGATTACAAGGTTAAAAAGACCTTGTGATGTGGTAGTTTTAACGTGTGTTTCTGTATATAAAACTGTTCCTGATGCCGAGTTGTCCAACACCGAAAGCCTTACGCCCACATTCGCGCTTACAACAGGATTTCCAGAGCCATTCAATGCAATCGCCTGATAAGAAATACCCTGGGGGACCTGGGCAAATGTCATTGCTGAAATTAATAAAGCTGCTAATAGTAAAAGTTTTTTCATTAGTGTTTGATGATTTTAAAAGTTTTTGTGTTGTAGTTTGAAATTCGAATCAGATAAATGCCCTGCGCCAGATCTGACAAATCCACAGCATTGTCTGAACTGATTTTCTTTTGAATCACAAGCTGACCGGCATCATTGAAAACAGAGACATTCTCATTGGCAAGGCTTTGCTTTGATTCAAAAAAGATCTTCGCGACGGTCGGATTCGGATATACCGTAATTTTGTCTGACAGTTCAAGAGAGGGCACTTCCAGAAATTGCTGGTTTACCTGCGCCAATACACCGATAAGCCCGGTAGCAGACTGGTTTTGGTTTTCCGGAATGACCACAATCTCACCCACACCGACAGTGGAATTGGCAGAAATGATGCTGCCTGAATTAATGCTTTGAATCACAGACTGCGCATTGCATAAGGCCCCACAAAACAATAAAGTGATTAGTAAATTTTTTCGCATATGTTAGATTTTAAGTTTCAAATATATAAATTCATAAGATATTACCGTTTTAATTCTTCCTGAAGCCATCAAAAAACAGTAAATTCGTAGATATAATCCAGCCATGAGACTACTTCTTTTATCAATATTACTGCTCCTCAATCTGGTCCCTTCTTTTTCACAGGAGTCGTTTGCCGTATATTTTGACAGCAACCAGTTTTCGTTAACCAAAAAAGAGAATACCAGCCTCAATAATTGGATTGCTGCCAATAAAGATGCCAAAATCGTTGCCGTAAATGGCTATACCGATGAAGACGGAAGCACAGGATTTAATGATACGCTGGCTAAAAAAAGGGTTGATTTTATTGTCAATATCTTAAAAGGGAAAATCAATATCCGCGAGGATTTTAAGACCCGAAGCTATGGCGAGAAATTCCAATCATCGAAAATAAAAGCAGAAAACAGGAAAGTCACGATTTATTATATCCTGCCCAAAGACCTGCCCCGCGAGAACGAAATCCTTGGGATTAAAGACCCCGAACCTGTTGTTGAAAAACCAAAAGGGCCGGTCCCTGTGAAGTTCCCGGAAAGCATGGTACTGGACAACCCAAACGGCACAACGACCAAAATGAAGTTCGATACCATTTTCATGCAAAAGGTAAATCTGGCCAAAGTGGGCGAAAAGCTCAAAATTGACAACCTGAACTTTACCATCAATACGTTTGCGGTCACAACAGAATCCGTTCCGAAAATGTTTGAGTTGCTACTCGTCATGCGTAAAAACCCAAACCTCAAAATCCAGATCCAGGGACATTTATGCTGCATGCCTTCCGACAAACAGGACTTGTCCACCAAACGGGCCAAAGCCATTTACAACTTCCTGATCGCTTATGACATTCCAAAAGAAAGATTGTCCTATAAAGGCCTTGGCGTGAGCCAGCCCTTGTTTGCGATTCCTGAAAAAAATGAGTCAGAACGGGCCGCAAACCGACGTGTTGAAATCGAAATCCTGGCCAACTGATGAAAATTAGATTATTTTACCTACTGTCATTTTGCTGCTTTATCAGCCTTCAGGCACAAACAAAAAACAGCCTGGAAGTCTACTTTGATTTTAACAAGTACGACATCAATCCGGCCGCCAGGGAAAAACTGGACCGCTGGCTTGCCGAAAACAAAAATATCGAGGTCACGAAAATTTACGGGTATTGCGATTGGAAAGGCAGCAACGGCTACAACGATACGCTTTCTCTGAAAAGGGTAAACCAGATTTACAATTACATGATCAGCCATCAGGTTACGGTGAGCCCGGGTTATGAGACCAAAGGCTTTGGAGAGGATTTTGAACAATCCAAAGTACAATCAGAAAACCGGAAGGTGCTGATTGTTTTTGAACCTAAAAAACCGGAACCAAAACCCATAGTCCCGAAAACCGCTTATCAGACACTAACGGAGCAGGTGAAGACGGCCAAACCCGGCGACCTGATCAAGCTTGAAAACATCAACTTTTTCAATAATTCGGATGCCGTGGTCCCAAAATCCAAACCCGTACTCGCCGAACTGCTCTGCATCCTGGAAGACAACCCAAAGCTGAAGATTGAAATCCAGGGGCACATCTGTTGCCAGACGCAGGGCGATGTTAATGACATTTCCACCAAACGCGCCAAGGCTGTCCATACTTACCTGGTGCGCAACAAGATCAGCCGCGACCGGCTTTCCTTCAAAGGCTACGGCATTTCGCGCCCGCTGCACCCGATTCCCGAGAAGAACAGCCAGGAGGAAGATGACAACCGCCGTGTCGAAATATTGATTGTTTCCAATTAGCAATAAAAAAAACCGCCTTAGAGGGCGGTTTTTCATTTATGTCAACTTCGATTATTTCTCCAGAATCGATTTCTTTTTCTCCAGCAGGTTTACTTCTTTTTTCGCAATCACCTCACCTTTAATTTTGAGCGCAACCTTTCCGCCTTCTACATTCACGGCATTCGATTCGACAGTTATGGTTTTACGGATCGGCCCGGGATTCATGTTGTATTTCACATCGATTTTCCCGGTCTTGCCCGGCATGATATCTTCGGTAGGCTTCGAAGGCACGGTACATCCGCAGGTCGACTGCACATTGATGATCTTCAAAGGCGCATCGCCCGTATTCGTAAACTCAAAACTCCTGATTCCGCTGTCAGCTTCTTTGGTAACTGTCCCGTAATCAATCGTATTGTCTTTTGCCGTAAACTCGATCTTCGGCCCGGACTGAGAGAATCCCGCGGCAGAAATCATCGTAAAAATTGCTAAAAATAATATTCTTTTCATTTCGTAAATTTTTATTTGGGTTCGTAAATTTAATTTCTTTTGATTAATGTACAAATTATTAAACCTTAATTTTTTAT
>CALRKC020000402.1:0-3212 GCA_943367895.1 Erythrobacter sanguineus
CCATAAGGGCATAATCAATCGAAATGTTTTCTGCGGAAGCATAATTTTCGTTTATAAAATCGACTTCGGCTGCGGTATTATAATCCTCGTAGCCTCGCATGAACAGAGCGTTCATCGCCGGTTGGAAGGTATGGAAAGCGGTCAGCACTGCCTGGATGCTCCAGATAAAAATACCGCCGTTCCAAAGGAAATTTCCGCTTTCGAGAAATGATTTTGCTGTGTCATAATCCGGTTTTTCACGAAACTGGCTTACTTTTTTTATAGGATTTGCATCCGACTGATTGTATTCGATGTAACCATAACCAGTATTTGGGAAAGTCGGCTTTATACCGAGCGTCATCAACGCATCATTGGCCGCACAGAAATTGAAACAGGTTTTCAAATCATCGATAAATGCATTTTCGTCCTCGATCCAGTGATCACTTGGCGCTACAACAACCAAGGCGTCCGGATTTTGCTTGCGAATCTTTAACGAGGCGTATAAAATACATGGTGCTGTGTTCCGCATGGCAGGTTCCAGCAGCACCTGTTCCTGCTTTACCATCGGCAACTGATCGAGCACAATCTGGTTGTATTTTTCGTTCGTGAGTATGAGTATGTTTTCTGCCGGAATCAGTTTCGAAAGCCGGCTGAAGGTTTTTTGGATGAGCGTTTCCCCCGAACCCAGCATATCATGAAACTGTTTTGGGAATTCGGTAGTGCTGACAGGCCAGAACCTTGAGCCTACTCCACCCGCCATTAATATTGCGTAGTAATCTTTATTCATCTTTATTGGTAAAACGCTAAGGTACTAAGATTTCAACTTTTGTGTTTAGAATTTTAAGGTCTTTTGTTACAATTTAAGAAGTTAGCCCGGCAGTAATTCTACTTCTGCATTGGGATTGAACAGATACGTTTTACCTGTTTTGATTTCGACGCACTCGTAACGCTTTACGCGTAACGCTACTTTCTTAAATATTTTCCCATTGTGGATCCTGAACAGGCTGCCATACGGCAACTCAAACACATAGTTTTTATCGTTCTGGGGGTCGAATTGCTTAAGTGCCAGGGCCAGTGTTGCGTCGGTGTCACTGCTGGCGGAGGGGTTTTTAAAATGCCTTGCCAATAGCGGCAATACCTGTGACGGAAATATTTCGGGCCGGATAAACGGCACCATCAACCGCTGAAACGTATACTTCCATTCCGTTCCATGCGGCTTGATATTCCTGCCGAATTTCTCGAAAGCCACCAGATGCGAAATCTCATGCACGAGGGTAATCAGGAATTTGTATTTGTTCAGGCTGGAATTGACCGTGATTTCGTGTTTTCCATTTGGCCCTTTACGGTAGTCGCCGTGCCTCGTCTTTCTTTCATTGACAATTTTCAGGTGTACCTGATTGGCAACGATCAGGTCAAAGACGGGTTTGACCGCGTGTTCAGGAAGGTATCTGGCTAAAACATCACTCATGCTTAGGGTGTTGTGGCGGAAACCTGCAGTACTTTACCGTTATAATATTTGTTGCCTTTCAGGGTGAAATCATAAATATAATCTGCCATTTCTACTGCGGTAAGCGGTGCCTGGTAACCGGGGAAAGCTTCCGCAAGCATTTCGGTCTGGACTGCGCCGATGGCCAGTGCATTAAATGCGATTCCCTGTTCCTTATATTCTTCCGCCAAAACCTCAGACAGTGTAATAACCGCACCTTTACTGGAACTATATGCGGCAAGGCCCGGGAATTTCATGCTGCCCTGAATGCCGCCCATCGAACTGACGGTCACCACATGGCTTCCCGTTTGGAGAAACGGCAATACTTTTTGCGTAAGCATCGCCACGGCAAAAACGTTGACTTTATAAACCGCTTCGAAATCGGCGAGGGCAATATCTGCAAAAGGTTTTGCAACCAAAGCACCGGCATTGTGTATCAAACCATCAACGTGTGTCCATGACTGAAGGAAGTTTGATACTTTTTCAAGATCTTCTGCCATGGAAAGATCGACCTGCAGGCAGGTAATATTTGGATTACCAAGCAGTACGGAAGATACTTTTCGGGAAAGTGCCAGGACCTGATGGCCGTTTTCGGCAAACTTCAGGGCGAGCTCGTGGCCAATGCCGCGCGAAGTACCTGTAATGATAATATTTTTCAAGTGAGGATTTTTGGTAAAAATAAGAAATAAAAAAGCATCCCGAAAGATGCTCTTATGTAAAAACCACTCTAAAACTATTAGTACAAAGCACTATATTTTACGATTTTGATGCAATTCCAAATGACAACTGCGTACAAACAGTTATCTATGAAGGAATCTGGCACTAAAACTGCGAGTTTTGGTATTACAATTGCTTCGCCCTAAACGAGGTATCCATGATTTTAATCCTACATTTGTGAATATCGTTTTTGTAAGATGCGCCGTATTTTTCAGTTTCTTGTCCTGCTTTTTGGCTTTTCCGTTCTCGGACAGGAACCCTATTCGATAAATATCACCCGAAAACAGGGGCTTCCAACGATCAATATCTACAACGCTTTCCAGGACCGCGACGGCTATATGTGGTTTACGACTGACACGGGCGTTTTGCGTTACAACGGTTTTACTTTTGTACATTACACCAGCGATGACGGGTTGGCTGACAATGAGGTTTTCAGCTGTTACCAGGATACGGAGGGCAGGATTTGGTTTGCCACATACAATGGAGAAATCTCCTATTTCTACAACAATAAATTCTACAACGAGGCCAATGACAAGCTGCTGAAGGCGAACAGGAAACTCGGAATGATCCTTAAAATCAGTTCCGATTCGCAGGGCCGGACCTGCATGGTTTATAAAAACGGCATTTTTGCTGTCGATCATAAATCATCGAAAAGCTATTATTCGTTTTTGATTGATCGCGGCACCATTTATGACATCCTGCAAATTCGGGAACAAGATTGTGTACTGGCCTCCGATGGAATTTACACCATCAATCATCGACTTCAATTTGGATATCCCAGTATTTCCTCGAAATACTATTCGCTTATTTATCGTGTCTTACAGCATGAAAACGTGACCTATTTTTCAGTTGCGGATAAGGTTTATGCTTATTCGGAAAATAAATTACAGCTAATAACCGACTTACATCTCGTGGACAACGAAGTAATCAGCCTGTTCATTGATTCTGATTCCCATTTGTGGATTGGGACAAGAAACGGGCTTTTCCGTAAAAATCTGTTAGAAAAAGATGCTAAACTGTCGTTCTTTTT
>CALRKC020000403.1:0-3204 GCA_943367895.1 Erythrobacter sanguineus
CGCTGGAACGAGCGCGTTTCACCCGGGGATGACGTATACCACCTGGGCGATTTCGCCCTGACCACCACCGAAAACCTGACTGATATCCTCGACCAGTTAAACGGCACCATCTGCCTCATTAAGGGCAACCACGATAAAACGGCCTTAACCGTCTCCCGACGATTCAAATGGATCAGGGACTATCATGAAGTAACGGTAAAGGATCCCGACGCCCCGAATGGCTCAAGATTGATTGTCTTATTCCACTACGCGATGCGCATCTGGCGGAATGACTTCAGGGAGGCGTGGCATTTGTACGGCCATACACACGGCACATTACCGGATAAGGAGCACAAAAATGCATTTGACGCTGGCGTAGACTGCCACGACTTTTACCCCATATCGTATGAGGAGGTGAAGGCCATTATGAAAAATAAAAAATGGAAAGCACCGTTTGGGCCACGTTGATAACCGGCATCCAAAAAACCGTGATGTAACAGGATCGTTACACAATCATTGGGGAATCTACCGTACCACCAGCTTCTTCACCGTAGATTTACCGTCAGCTGTAACCTTTGCCACATAAACGCCGCTGGCAAGGCTTAAAGGGATTGACGTATTTTCTGAGAATTGCGTTGTGAACAATCGCGTTCCCGTCATGCTGTACACTTCAACATGGCCCGAAGCAACACCTGAAATCATCAGTTGGTCCTTAGCCGGGTTGGGATACAAACCTACTTTTACGTCGAGGCTGTCGCTTGTTGACAGTGCCGCGAACCAGGTTTCACCAGCATGGCTTCCCCAGATGTACTCCGCCAATAAAGGAAAATCAATGAATGGGTTGCGGTTTTTCTGCCAGTTGTATATCACATTATTGCGGTTCATTTCAAAGTCGTCAGCATCGTCAGCCATATTCCAGGTCAGTAACGTAGCGAGGTCACCGATATAACCATCGGGATCATTCGGCGGATTGCCATTGACGACATTCAACCCATTGTAACGGATACACATATAGAAAATGGCGCGCGCCACATCCCCGTGCCAGCTTCCTGCCGTTCCGGTCGGGCCGTTGTAATCAACACCGTAATTGCGCTCGCTCCTGAGGGAATTCTCCGGACTGTCCTCTGCCCTGATGTGGTGGGCGTCTGCATGGCCTGCCAGGATATCATCGGCGTCAGTAGGATCCCAGTTGTCAATACCGTTGGCATTGCCGGACGTCCCGTTTGCAAATCCGCCGCGCGATTGCGCGTAAATGTGCTCCCGGTTCCAGAAACCCGCTGCACCGCTGGTACCCGTCTGGAAATCAATCTTGGATCTGGGCTGCTCGACATACATCAGCCAGACCTGACTTCCATTTTCAGGATTCTGGTCGGATTCTTTCAATATATCAAAAATATCGCCGTAATTCTGCTCTCGTACCACAGCCGGATTGGCGATAATATCCTGGATCGCCTGTTTGAGTACTGCCCCTGACTTTCCTTCCAGTGAGGCATAATAGCCTGCCGGGGCCGTGCTTGTGGCCAATCCATAGGTTGGATTCAGCGGAGTCCCCCATGGCTGTACCACGTAATCATTATCGTATACCCGGAATTCAGCATTGTCGTTGAGTTTGGAATATCCCGCCGGAACCGCTCCCATAGCGACTTTCATAATCTCGTCGCCTTCATCTATGGCATCATCTGTAAGCAGGAAGGGCTTGCTGACTGTGGTGGCGCCGGTCGGAATGACTGCCGTAAGGGATCCGGTATAATCGGCATTGGTAAAATTGCCATTGGCCAAAGCAAAAGAAAAGCCCAGGTCTGAAGTTACGGCCGTTTGGGTGGTAAAAGTAACAGTAAACCCGGTACCTTCTACAAGATCGACGGGAGTAACCGTTATTATAATGCCGTTTGCCCCTACGCCACTGCCGTCATTGTTCATGCCGGGCGTTGGCGCTTTTACTTCATAAGTGCCGTCATTCTTCCTTTGGATCGATTGCGTGGAAGCGTTGCTGTTTACATTTTCATTGATGAATGAACTAAGCCCCATAGCCGCCATAATCGCCGCAGGCTGGATGGTGTTGGAGTTGCTGTAGGCGACGCCATCAATAAGGTTCGTAGTGGTTGCCACGGTATTGAATGGAAAATCAGCGGCATTGCCGAGGTATATCCCTGCGCCATCGGGACCATTCTGGATGGCACCATTGTTAACGGTAATGGCCGGTGAAGGCGATACCTGAGAGTTGCCGATCAGGAAAATACCGTTGACGTCGGTGGTGTAGCCATCGAGGTCGAACGCGAGGTAGGCGGTCGCAGCGTCACCATTGGTGGTGCCGTTGAATAATACCAGTACATAGCCATCCATCGCAAAATTGGGTGTTGCCGACTTCAATTCTATAAACTCAAGGAGGTCTGTAGAAGGGGTGTCTGCTTCAATTTCATTGATCACGATTTGGGAAAACCCCAGGAAGCCTGTCAGCAGCAATGCTGCACAAAGTAGTATTTTTTTCATGCCACTGAAAATTAATTGTAGGGTGCAAATGTATGTATAAAAACGAATTACAGGCAGGAAATTTAGTTAAGATGCCTGTTTTCAGTCCGCTATTATGGTTATTGACGTCAGTCGGCGGGCAGCGTGACGACGGGTCCCCGCCCCTAGCCCTGATGGAAGCGGCATCTCCCGATTTAGAAAAACAAGGCTTTCAGCCGTAGTTTTTGTTAATCGGGAATACAGCGGACAGCAGGAATAGCTCCTGAAAAAACCAATAATTTAACTTTAAGACACTTGCATCCAATAAATTAAAAACTGTACTTTTGCAAAAAATTTAAAGGGGCTGTTGATGCCTGAAAATAGACAGATATGAAGAAAATCGCTGAGTACAGGACACTGCTGAACGTCGATAAGACTGTGGAACTGAAAGAGCTTAAGACCATTTACCGCAACTCGATGAAAGCATGTCATCCTGACAAATTCCAGGGTGATGATGCAGGATTGGCCGCAGCAGAAACGCAGAGTAAGGACGTGATTGAAGCCTATCATTTTCTGGTCAGCATCCATCCTGATACCATTAAGGCAGGACAGGAAGAATACAACAACACCATCGCTACGGCCACCCTTGTGGACTTCAATTATGAGAATATCCGATTGAAGGCGGTATTTTCTAACGGCAGCAGCTACGAATATTTCAGTGTACCGAAGGCCACTTATATCAAGATGATCAATGCCGATTCCCCTAACCGCTTTGCC
>CALRKC020000404.1:0-3196 GCA_943367895.1 Erythrobacter sanguineus
CTGTCTACCTTTTCAGTCGTGAGTCCGAAATTAACTTTAAAATCATTATTGACTGATACCGGCAGTTTCCCCTTGGCATCAATGGCACCAAATATCAGTTCTGCAGAAACTTCCTGAGCAATATCAGAATTTTGGTAAGAGACTATAACGCCTTCTATTTCAGTAAAATCCGGAATAGCGGAAAGCGAATACGGCTTCGTAAAAACATCGAGGATTACCTTGTTCTGCAACGCCAGTTGATTTACCCATTGAATTTCTGTTTCTGAAAATGCGTGGCTTTTCCACGCCCTGTCAGACTTGTGAAATCCGACAATCACCAAATCGAAATTCTTCAGTTTGACGTTGAGTGAATCAATATCAGGGTCTGAAACTTCTGTAACTTCCGTGTATTTCTTTAATGTGGAAAGAAAAACGGTATTGTTATCTTCACCCAGTTTTACGTAAGCAATACGGTTCTTTTCAAGGTTTTTCACCGGAAGAACAGACTCCTTGTTTTTCAACACAGTAATCGCATTTTCATACAATTGGTACTGTAATGCGGTGTTTTCAGAAGGGTTAATATCTGAAGACAGATTGGTTGTATTGATAGGTTTATAGTGGTTAAGTCCCGCTTTGTATTTGAATTTCAGTATTTTCTTTACGGAATACGCGAGCCGCTCTTCCGAAAATAATGAATCCTGATAGGCCACGCAGAGCTTTTCCATCGCTGTAGGAACATCTTCAGCGCATAAGAGCATATCATTTCCGGCCAAAAATGCCTCCAGATCAATTTCACCCGGCTTACGATAGTTGGAGGCGGCCTTCATATTCAGCGCATCGGTAAAGACCAATCCATCGAAACCCATTTCCTTTTGGAGTAAATCCGTTACCACATTATACGAAATTGATGAAGGATAACTTTCACGGGGCTCCAGGCTGGGCACGTTCAAATGCGCCACCATTACCGAGACAAGGCCTTCATCAAACATTTGTTTGTAGGGATATAATTCGACCTGCTCAAGTCTTTCTTTTGTAAAATTGACCAAAGGAAGTGAGTAATGCGAGTCGGCCTCGGTGTCGCCATGACCCGGAAAATGCTTACCTGTTGAAAAAACATTTTCACCCTGGACGCCTCTCATCATTGCAATGGCAGAGGAAGTTACGTTGATTTTATCCTCGCCAAAAGAACGGAAACCAATGATGGGGTTTTTGGGATTGGTATTGATGTCCAGTACCGGCGCAAAATTAAAATTAATACCCAGACGCTTGCTTTCCTTTCCCATTTGCGTCCCAACCCTGCGAACCAGTTCTTTGTCCTTTATGGCACCGAGCGTCATGTTCCATGGAAAGCGATAAGTAGAATCGAGCCGCATGCTTACCCCCCACTCGGCATCAATAGCAATAAACAGCGGAATTTTGGATTTTGACTGGAAGCGGTTCGTAAGCCTTGCCTGTCTTCCCGGCCCACCCTGAAAGAAAATTAATCCGCCAATTTTATAATTGCGAACCATCCGCTCAATCATATTATAGTGCACGGAATCCTTGTTCGAATAAGCAGAAATCATAAAAAGCTGACCCAGTTTTTCATCAAAAGTCATCTTGTTATAAATACTGTCAACCCATTTGTTTTCTGCGTTTGAGTCCTGTAAGAATGGAAACTTTTCCTTCCTGCTTGTGGTGGATTTGCCGATTTCATTTGCACTGAAATGGTGAATGGTGTCCATGACATTGGCTACAGGTTTTGTCTTACTATTTTTTTTTGAAGCACAATTGCAAACCGCAACTGCCAACGAAAGGAAAACAATGATCCGTAAAAAAGAGTGGTGCATTTTTGAAAATTTAAAAAAAGCGACTGTGCCAGCTTTCGTCTGCGGGAACTTCCCAGGAATCTTTATACTCCGCGATATTATTAACGAGATTATTGAAGACAATCGTATTTCCTGAAACGGCTTTTTCTTTGGCCATTTTTTTGAAGTCAATTAGTGACTTATGGGCGAAATGCTGACCAAGCTTGAAAGTCACATTCATCTTATCCAATAAATCCACCTCATATTTCTTCTCCAGCGACTGTATAAATTGCACCGATGCATCAATTGAGCAACCCGTAGCGCCTTGATTTTCCTGATTGACCGCAATTACAATAAAACGATTGTATCTGATTTCAAATGAAGCTTCAAGACCGCGTCCGTGCGCACTCCAGCCTTCGACGAATTCCCGCAGTGCTGTTTCAATTGCTGCAGTCTCCTCGTCTGAGAATTTTCGATTGGACTGGTATATCCAGACCCGCGATTCATCCGGCAAATTTTCAAAAGGAACGTACATTGGAAATGATGAATTATGATTTATAAATCCTGGGCATTGGCGATAAGCTCAGCGACGTCCATTACTTTGACTTCGCTTTCTTTCTCTTTGTTTTTGACACCATCGGTCAGCATGGTGTTGCAGAACGGGCAACCGGCAGCGATAATCTGTGGACCGGTTTCGAGTGCATCTTCGGTGCGTTCTACATTGACCTCCTTATTACCCGGTTCGGCATCCTTGAACATCTGGGCGCCACCCGCGCCACAGCATAAACCGTTGGAACGGGAGCGTTTCATCTCTACCAGTTCGGCATCCAGTTTTGTAATTAAGTCACGAGGTGCTTCGTAAATGTTATTCGCGCGTCCGAGATAGCAAGGATCGTGAAAAGTGATGCGTTTGCCTTTAAACTGCCCACCTTCAATGGTGAGGCGGCCGTCATCAAGCAAAGATTTAAGGAACTCTGTATGGTGGATTACCTCATAATGTCCGCCCAATTCAGGATACTCATTCTTTAGTGTATTGAAACAATGCGGGCAGGCTGTTACGATTTTCTTTGCTTCGTAAGCATTCAGCACTTCAATATTCATCATGGCCTGCATCTGGAACAGGAACTCATTTCCTGCCCTTTTTGCCGGATCGCCTGTACAGCTTTCCTCGGTTCCAAGTACTGCAAAAGAAACACCTGACTTATTGAGCAGCCTCACAAAAGCCTTGGTGATTTTCTTTGCCCTGTCATCAAAACTGCCTGCGCAGCCAACCCAGAACAGCACTTCCGGCTGTTGCCCCTGGGCGAGCATTTCTGCCATTGTTGGTACAACTAAACTTTCTGACATAATTTATTAAGTTACTGATTTGCTGACTACCTGAGTAACCCCGCAACTATTTATATTTTCAGTACACAAAATAACTCAGGCAC
>CALRKC020000405.1:0-3195 GCA_943367895.1 Erythrobacter sanguineus
AAATCCTCTTTAAAGATATTGAGCTCGTCAAAAAGCAGGAAAATCTTCTGTTCGATATTGACTTCAGTGCTCTTTACATAATATCCCTTTCCGGGAATTGCAAAGACAATACCCCGCTTCTTGAGCTCCTCATACGCCAGCAATACCGTATCCCTGGACAGCGAAAATTCCATGCTGATCTTATTCACAGAAGGCAATTTCACCCCGCGCTGCAAACGCGACTCTTCTATCGCTTTCTCAATCGAACCAATAATCTGCCTGTATTTGGGAATACCAAGGTTATTCTGTATCGAAATGATTTTCATCTGATAAATTTTTACAAATATACTAAACTGGTAGGTACTGGTATGGTACTGTGTTATCTTTTTTTATTTTTGAATTCACTTTTTGATAAAAAAGAAATGGAAATAAAACACATCCCGCATTTTACCGACAGCATAAATGAGAAATCGTTCGGTTTTGATGAAAATGGAAACGAATTTTTCATTTACACCGTTTCAAACAAAAACGGGATGAAATTATATGCTTCCGATTATGGGGCTACCGTCACGTCTTTACAAATTCCGGATCAGAGCGGCGAACTTATCGATGTCGTTTTGGGATTTGATGCACTTCAGGATTATATTGATTCGTTTCGCCTTCCAAGTGCGCCCTATCTGGGCGCTACTGTTGGGCGTTATGCCGGCCGTATAGCAAATGCAGCATTTGTTTTAAACCGCAGAAAAATCAATCTCAATAAAAATAACGGGGATAACGCCCTGCATGGCGGTGTCAAAGGCTTCAGCCAGGCACAATGGAAATGCTCAAACGCTGGAAACAGCCTGGTTTTTACACATACCAGCGTTGACGGTGATGAAAATTACCCGGGAGAGCTTCAAATCAAGCTTACTTACACCTTATCGGACAACAATGAATTCATCGTCGAATATGAGGCGACCACCAACGAGGACACGGTTTTAAACCTGACCCACCACAGCTATTTCAACCTGGATGGTCATACAGCAGCGGTAACCGGACAGCAGCTTTCGATAAATGCCAATCATTTCCTTGAAACTGATTCGGGAAATATACCCACCGGAAATTTCATTAAGGTCGGGCACACTGATTTCGATTTCCGTACTGCAAAAAACTGTCCTGAAAGCATCGACAACACTTTTGTATTGAACAAGGGCAACGCTGCAACATTAGTCAGCACAAAAAACAACCTGAAAATGGAAGTTCATACCGACCAGCCCGGTTTGCATGTTTATGTAGGCGGCAACTGCTTTAATACGGTTATGGGAAAACAAAACGCCGTATACCATTCCTTAAGCGGTATCTGTTTCGAAACCCAAAACTATCCGGACGCACCCAATCACGATAATTTCCCGAATGCCATATTAAGAAAAGGCGAGCGATATCATCACAGGACGATTTATCATTTTAAAAACATATAATCTAAAGCTATGAAAACCAAAATTTTTATTCTTGCCATTTTTGCCGGAATGCTGCTCAACAGTTGTTCCGGTGACGACAATAAGACCGAAGAAAATCCGATTGTCGAAGAATTCATCCGCGCTTCCGATATGTCTACACTGCCGGAAGCCGAATCTGCAGCCACCGTCTACAAAAACGGCGGACAGGCACAAGACGCGCTGTTGACTTTAAAAAATGCCGGCTGTAATACCATCCGTATCCGCCTGTGGAAAGACCCATACAGCGTACATTCCTCGTTGGCGGAAGTAAAGGCATTGGCAACACGGGTTAAAAATGCAGGCATGAAGGTCTGGCTTACGGTCCATTATTCAGATACCTGGGCCGATCCCGGAAACCAGACCACACCGGCCGCCTGGCAAAGCCTGTCTTTTACCGACCTGAAAGCCGCAGCGGCAACCTATACAGCAACGGTGCTCAGCGAGATCAATCCCGACATTTTCCAAATCGGAAATGAAACCAACGACGGCTTTCTTTGGCCCAAAGGAAAACTGACGACGAATGAGGCCCAATACATAGAACTTGTTTCGGCAGTAGCAGCAAAAATCAGGGCTGAGGCCCCAGCCACTAAAATCATGCTCCACTATGCCGGACTTACCGGTTCAGACTGGTTTTTTGGCAAGGTGTCCAATATAGATTATGACTACATCGGGATTTCCTATTATCCTGTATGGCATGGCAAGAACCTGACTGATGTTAAGACTACAATTGATGCCCTCGGAACGACGTACGGAAAGAAAGTGATTATTGCAGAAACAGCTTATCCGTTTACACTGCAATGGGAAGACTGGACCAATAACATTGTAGGTCTGGAAAATCAATTGATCCCAGGTTTCCCGGCAACAGCGACAGGTCAGAAAGGTTTTCTCAGCGCACTTAAAAATACGATTAAAAGCACCTCAAGCGGCATTGGTTTTGCTTATTGGGGAGGAGAATGGGTTTCATTTCGAGGCGACCAGGCTACCAATGGCTCGTCTTTTGAAAACCAGGCCCTTTGGGATTTTGACAACAATGCACTACCTGTAATTGAAGCCTTTGCCGAATAACATGAGAAAACTATTTCTTTACGGTTTAGGCCTTTTGGCGCTAAAGTCTTTTTGTCAGGAACGTAAAATGTATCTTGGCGCCGACCTTTCCTACGTGAATGAAATCGAGGACTGCGGCGCTTCATTTAAAGCCTCCGGTAAAGAAACTGACCCTTACGTTTTGTTTTCGGACAAAGGATGTAATATTGTCCGTGTCAGGTTATGGCACACTCCGGAGTTTTCCCCCTACTCCAATTTTGCCGATGTGAAAAAAAGCATCCGCCGTGCCAAAGCACAAAACATGCAGGTACTGCTCGACTTTCATTATTCAGATACCTGGGCAGATCCCGGCAGGCAGGACATCCCAAAAGCATGGTCAGCAATTACGAACCTGAATACGCTTGGCGACAGCATATACAATTATACTTATAAAACACTGCTTGCCTTATCAAACGAAAACCTGTTACCCGAGATGGTACAGGTGGGCAACGAAACGAACAGTGAGATCCTCCAACCTGCGGGAAAAGCCAAGGATAGCATCGATTGGAAACGGAACAGCTTTCTGTTTAACAAAGGCCTCAAAGCCGTACGCGACGCTTCCGCAAAAACCAATTCGAAAATATTGTCAATGCTGCATATTGCACAGCCTGAAAATGCCTTGAAATGGTTTGCCAAAGCCAATGAAAATGGCATTACC
>CALRKC020000406.1:0-3193 GCA_943367895.1 Erythrobacter sanguineus
GACGTATCCGTTTTCATTATTCCGTAGGTACGAATCGTCCATTTTTGACAATGTGGAGCAGTAATCAATTGCCAGGATCGTATTTCCGGCTGCTTTTGAAACGTCAAGATATGACCGTAAATAGCTGGTGACCGCTAATGGTGTGGCCACGTTGTCTGATTCATAGCCGTATAACAAATCTTCCTGGCCGTTTCCGTCAATGGCATTCAGGTAGGCTGTTGCAGGCTGTCCTGTCGCTTCACCGTCTTCGGTAACGAGTTCGATACCATTTTGCGGAATTACTGCAAAATCAGGATTGATGGCTTTGGCATATTGGCTGATCCCAATTACAAATTCGCGCATTTCCTGTTTATAATCATGTTCAGGAATCGAATCTGGATCGGTTTTATCACAGGAAAACAAAAGAATCAGAGCAAAGAAAATTATTTTTTTCATTTGGGTAATTTTCAAACAATATCACTATAATATTAAAATAAAACACAGAATCATTCATTTTTATTACTTTAGCCAAAATAAAATCTACAAAATGAAAAGAATGGCAATTTTGCTATTGCTGACGTTTCCTCTACTCGGCAAGGCACAGAACCCTAATGACATAGTTGATCGTATTACGATGATTCAGTTTATTGTGGAGAACCCAAACGGGCAATTGGTTTACCGGCAAACTAAAAATTGGTGCACCGATTTCCTGAACTTTGATGAAAAGCAAACCGAGATTATTGATAAGCTGTTTAATTCACAATATATTGATATTGCCGTAGCGTATAAAGCTTATGCCGAAGACCATTCGCCAACAAAACTGGCAACGCTTATTGATGTCACGATGAAACAGGAATTCTATTTCCGCAGGCTGCTGACCGAGCAGCAATTGGAGGCCTATAAAGCCCGTTTCATTGAAGCGGCGAAAAATCCTGAAGATGCCAAGAACAAAGCGATGCTTGCACTGTTCTTTTCAGATGAAGTACTCACGCGATACAGTGAAAAAGAATAAGCTAAACTTTTAATAAGCCAGCAGTTCTTTCAGTGACACCTCAAACCTTGCTTTTGGCAGGTACTGGTCTTCCAATGCTTTCGTAAACGGAATCGGGCTGTCAAGACTCGACACACGTTTTACAGGACCGTCCAGATACTCAAAACAATTTTCCATAATCATTGCGGAAATATCACTCGCTACCCCTCCAAACATAGAATCTTCCTGAAGTATAATCACTTTTCCGGTTTTTCTTGCCGAGGCGAATATAGCTTCGCTATCCAATGGCTGCAATGTCCTCAGGTCGAGCAAGTCTGCAGAAATTTCCGGATTGTTTTTCAACGTTTCCAATGCCCAGTGTACTCCGGCCCCGAATGAAATGATTGTCACATCTTTTCCTTCCTTTAGCAACGATGCTTTCCCGAACGGCAAAGTATAATAATCTGAAGGTACATCCTGATAGACGCTGCGATACAATTGTTTGTGCTCAAAAAACATCACCGGATTTGGGTCATTGATTGCAGTATTTAAAAGGCCTTTGGCATCATAAGGGAATGCCGGATAAACCACTTTCAGTCCCGGCGTTTTTGTGAACCAGGCTTCATTGGTCTGCGAGTGAAATGGCCCCGCCTGGGTTCCGCCGCCGCAGGGCATACGCACCACGACATCAGCATTTTCGAGCCAGCGGTAGTGTGATTTTGCGAGTAAATTTACGATAGGATTAAAACCTGTCGAAACAAAATCAGCGAACTGCATTTCTACAATGGCTTTATAACCATTGATAGACAATCCCATTCCTGCTGAAACTACGGCACTTTCGCAAATGGGTGTATTGATGACACGTTCTTTTCCAAATTGTGCCACAAAGCCATCGGTGATCTTAAACGCCCCACCGTATTCGGCAATGTCCTGACCCATTATTACTGAATTGGGGTACCGTTCCATCGATTGCTTCAGACCGTTTGAAATGGCGTCGATCAAACGGATATTTTCAACTTTATCAGAAGGTGTAACTTCTTCATATTGAAATGGTTTGTAAACATCATTTAACTCTTCTTCGTAAGAAGCCTCAATCTCGGGTTCCTGCTGTACAATTGCCCAGTGCTCATCAATTTCAGCTTTGATGGCACTCCTTATTTCTTCATCTTTTTCCACAGAAAGCACTCCGGAATCCATCAGGAATTTCCTGTAATTATCTACCGGGTCTTTCACGGCCCACATGTCCATCAATTCCTGTGGCACATATTTGGTTCCGCTCGCCTCTTCATGTCCACGCATCCTGAATGTCTTGAATTCCAGTAAAACCGGCTTCGGATTCGCAATCATTTCTGCTTTCAGCTCAGACAGTTTATTGTAAACCTCCAGAATATTATTACCATCAATAATATGGCTTTCCATCCCGTATCCAATTCCCTTGTCGGCAAGATTCTCGCAACGGTATTGTTCATTCGTAGGTGTTGAAAGCCCGTAACCGTTATTCTCAATGACAAACATCACGGGAAGTTCCCATACGGAAGCAATGTTTAATGCCTCGTGAAAATCACCTTCACTTGTAGCGCCTTCGCCTGTAAAAACAGCAGTAATCTTTCCGTTTTTCTTTAATTTATTGGCGAGTGCAATCCCGTCAGCCACACCCAGTTGCGGACCCAGATGCGAAATCATCCCCACAATATTGAACTCCTGCGTACCGAAGTGAAAACTGCGGTCACGGCCTTTCGTAAAGCCATTCGCCTTTCCCTGCCACTGCGAAAACAATCGGTACAAAGGGATATCCCTGCCTGTAAAAACACCAAGGTTACGGTGCATCGGCAGGATGTATTCGTCTTTATCGAGAACCGCTGTAATGCCGCAGGCAATCGCTTCCTGTCCTATTCCCGAAAACCATTTGGATACTTTTCCCTGACGGATTAGTATAAGCATTTTTTCTTCAATAAGCCGTGGTTTGAGAATTCTCTTATAAAGGTCTACTAAGGTATCGTCAGTGAGGTTTTTTCTGTCAAAATTCATTTTTGAAAAGGCATTTTTTTGATGCCCCAAAAGTAGGAAAAAATAACAGGACGACTTTGATTTGTTTTATTTTTTTAAAATGTTAATAAGTTTTAAAATTCATTTCTCAAATTATTCTTTACATTTGTGTTTGTAAGGCTTTAGCACTTACAAAGTTATTAACAAACATTTTTTCTTTATGCAAAACATCCCAAGTGTGGACTTGCGTGATTTCCT
>CALRKC020000407.1:0-3190 GCA_943367895.1 Erythrobacter sanguineus
TTTGCATTGAAGATGCAGGCTAACCTTATTAACCTAGAACATTTGAATTCACAAACTTCAAGGATACCTGAAATTATGGGATTTTTCAGACCAATGCTTGAGGGTATCTTCAACCCAAAGGAAAGGCAGGGATTTCCACGAGCAAAAGAATATCAAAAGCCGACAATCGGCCGGATTGTTTTTTATGTTCCCTTTCCCAACTCAAAAGAGTCAAATAATCAAGCTGAAGTAGTTCCGGCTGTGGTTGTCAGGACTTGGGAAGATACTTCCTATGAAAACGATGAAGTAAACCTTAAAGTTCTCATCGATGGCCATGGAGATACATGGCTTACCTCTATACCATATAGTGAAATTCCAAAGCCCGGTACATGGCATTGGCCGCCACGTGTGTAACTTAAGTATAACACCAAAGCCTCTCTATCGGGAGGCTTTTTTACTGGAGTACAGTCATATCCGGAACTACCAGCCGAAAAGGTCTGTAAATATTAGCACTAGTCGTATTTCTCTGTACAGGCCGCTACAGACGAAAGTACCTGTAAGAGATCTGCAACAACCTATTGCAACACCCTGTTTCATTGGTATTCTTTTAAAAATCTCTTCAAATCTCTTCAAATCTCCTCAAATCCTACGAAATCAAACGAAATCGGTTCAAACCCATTTGAATTGACGATTCACCAAATCCCACTTGCAAACCTTTGTACCATAAAAGACTCAGCGATTGGACACGCAAGAATCAGACAATTGGTTATGGAGGCCGCTTCGTTCCGGGAACGGCTTCGAAGCGCTCC
Source organism: Erythrobacter sanguineus (assembly GCA_943367895.1). Lineage (GTDB taxonomy): Bacteria > Bacteroidota > Bacteroidia > Flavobacteriales > Flavobacteriaceae > Flavobacterium. The sequence goes on from CALRKC020000407.1 coordinate 789, forward strand.
TGCCAAAATCAGATTGCAGCCGATCTTATGTAGGTCAAGGCGATACAGGAAAGTCCATTGTAGAAATGGTAAACGTTGTCGAAGAGTATGCCTGGCAAACCGAGAAGCTGGCAGCAAAGTTGCAAGCCGCGTCACTGAGTAAAACCGCTCTTAATATTCATGACTTCCTTTATAATCACCTGCAATACAAGGCAGATAAAGACGATCAGTTGTTGCGCTCACCTGCGTGCAGTTGGTCAGTCCGGACTGACGGGATAGACTGTAAGAGTTATTCCATTTTTGCAAGTTGCCTTTTATTGAATATGGGCATCACACATTATATCAGGAAGATAAAACAGCCCGGAAGTGCACCGGAAGATTACACTCATGTATATGTGGTTGTGCCTTCAGATCAGCCGGGAGGAAATTTGGATTTGGGATATTATGTTATTGACGGCACACTGCCCGATACAAAGGAATTGATTTTCACAGGTAAAAGCGATTATAAGATGAGCTTACAACACTATGCGCTGAATAAGCCAGGACTATCCGACCCGAGAGGGATTAATCTTGAACAGATTGCCAAGGGCATCAGTTTCAAGAACTTTACTAAGTTGGGTAATTTCCTGAGTTATATCAAATGTATTGGTGGCTCTTCTTTGGATGATAATGGGCTTAAAGTATACGTTGACAATATCCTCAAGTATCATGAAGCATTAAACCTGAAGATAAACACTGCGATTAAGAACGACAATTACAACGACTTTAATACAGCAGTTTGTGAGTTCTTTGGGAATACGACCATGTTTTATGCAGCTTCAGAAGCAAACTTAAAAAAAGGATGGAATCCCTGCACATCGAACAATATCAAGTTTGCCAGTAAGGTACACCTTTTCTATCGTGACACCGTTGGTGGTTTACTTCGTGCCTTCCTTGCGGGCTTTTTTGACACGACTGGCACAAGCGGCTCAATGACTTTTTCAAGCCAGGGTGTGGAAGCTAAATACGGTTTCAGGCACATGAACCTGAATAACCCCATAGTGATCTCTCAGCCAAAGATGAGTTATCTCCCAAAACTTGATAAGTCAATCCCAGCCTTTACTCTTACAAACTATGTAGCAGATCAGGTTGCGTCAGGAAGTCCGGTAAACGCCACTACATACATTCAGGGGCTTACCGACATAATCAAGATTTTCACACCTAGCCAAAACGGTAATTCGGGAACTGGAAGCAATAACGGCACTGGCGGTTATTACGAACAGGAAACCGGGCAAGGCACTAATGTTATCGGTGATGACCCTTCAAAGAAACCGGAAAATAAGCAAATGGGGCTGGGCACTATTGCCGGATACGGGTTAGCTGCTGCCGGTTTATATATGTTCCTTAATGGAAGCTTCAAATCACAGCCCGGCACAAAATCAAATACAAAATAATTACCATGATAGTTGTAGGATACAATCAAGCACAGTTAAACGGAGCCGGCCTTAATGGTTGGTTCGGCAGGTTTTTAAAAAATCGAATGAGAGACTTGATAGAGTTGGTTGTAAGAACTGTGCCTATCGTCGGTGAATATCTAGGTAAAGGACTTGAGAAACTCACAGATTCTTTAATAGACTTTAATACCCCTTATTGGAATAAAAATGCGACTACGACGGATTACGAGCCTACTGCTGCAGAACAGTCAGTTTTGACACCGTGGATACAGAATAAGTTCACCCCTTTTTACCAATCAATGTCAATGGAGTTAGCGGGCGCTTTCTCCAATGCCAATATCAATGTGCAATTGCAAATTATCAATTCCGTGGCCGCTAAAATATGCGTAAGCAAAATTTACTTGGCAACCAATGATACAGCAGGATTAACCATTGATGGTATAAAGGCAAGGAATGAGTTTGTAAAGCAGGCATTCACACCATTAGAGGAGATCATCGCTAAAAGCATTGCGCAACATGACACCGTGATTGATTTCCTGCCATTTACTTACACCGTTTCCACAAGTGGCGCGGCACAGTTCAGGCCTCTCATTGCAAACCTAACCGGCTCTTATGGGTGCCGCCAGTACGTGAATACTGGAAAGAAGAAAGTGACATCTAATGTCAAAACGCCTGTAAATGACCCCGGACAGTTGATTGATGATGATATGCAGCCAATCGGAACTTCGCCAAATACACCTGGTACAGTTCCTACGACACAGCCAGGCACAACGAACCAGCCAACAGACAAAGACGATAAAAAAGGCATGATTAACCTATTGTTAATAGGATTAGCATTTTACGGTTTAATCAAGCTTGCAAAATAGTATCAACTCTAATAATTAATAAAAATGAAATTTGAAAAACCATCAGGTAAAGGAGTTCAGCAAACCGCCACTTTAGTTGGTGGTGCCGTTGCTGGCGGCGCGCTCTCGAAAGGGGTGATGTCCG
>CALRKC020000408.1:0-3189 GCA_943367895.1 Erythrobacter sanguineus
CGGCACAGGAAGCTCGGTACTTGAAGTGATACACGCTTTTGAAAAGGTCAGTGGGTTGAAACTGCCCTATAAATTAGTCGACAAAAGGCCCGGTGATGTGATTGAAGCCTATGCCGATACAAAAAAAGCCAATGAAGTCCTTGGATGGAAAGCGGAACTGTCGCTTGAAGACGCTATGCGTGATGCCTGGCGGTGGGAGCAAAAGATAAGAGGAATTGACAATTGATAATTGACAATGGACAATTATCAATTATCCATTGTCAATTGTCCATTTAAATATTCTCCGTCGCAACCTCCCTGTCAATCTTACCAACCAAGCCCGTCAAAACTTTTCCCGGACCGATTTCTGTAAACAAAGTTGCCCCATCCTGAATCATCTGTTGTACCGACTGCGTCCACCTAACCGGTGCCGTCAGTTGAATAATCAGGTTTTTCTTGATTTCAGCGGGATCTGATACCGCGGAAGCCGTTACATTTTGGTATACCGGACAAATCGGTGTTGAGAAATTAGTTCCCTCAATTGCTGCCGCGAGTTCTTCCCTTGCCGGTTCCATCATCGGGGAGTGGAAAGCGCCGCCTACAGGCAATATTAATGCGCGTTTTGCGCCCGCCGCCTTCATTGCTTCACAGGCTTTTTCAACCGCTGAAGTTTCGCCGGAAATTACCAGCTGTCCGGGGCAATTGTAATTTGCGGCAACCACGACACCGTCAATGGAAGCACATACATCTTCCACAATCTTATCGTCAAGCCCCAATACCGCAGCCATAGTCGAAGGGGTAATCTCACACGCTTTCTGCATCGCCATAGCGCGCTGTGATACCAGTTTCAAAGCATCTTCAAATGACAGCGTTTCATTGGCAACCAATGCTGAAAATTCCCCGAGCGAATGTCCCGCCACCATATCCGGTTTAAAATCTTCACCCAGTGTTTTGGCAAGGATTACAGAGTGCAGGAATACCGCAGGTTGTGTTACTTTGGTTTCCTTCAATTCTTCAGCCGTACCTTCAAACATGATATCGGTAATCCGGAAACCCAGGATCTCATTGGCTTTCTCAAATAATGACTTTGCAAGTTCGGAACTTTCATATAAATCTTTACCCATGCCTGTGAATTGGGCACCCTGTCCGGGAAATACGTATGCTTTCATTGGTTTTATTTTTGTTTAAAGTTTAAAGTTTTGCTGAGGACTGTTGCCTTCCGGCAAAAATAACTATTTTTTTACTACATTCACTTTTGCGTAAAGCATCCGTATTCGTAACAATTGCTGTTTTCAGCGACTAATTGCCAAAACTAAACAAAACACCATGAAAAGAATGCTATCTCCGTTATTGTTCCTGTTCATTATTTTCCTGTTCCTGTATTTCGGGCATCCGGTATTGAATTATGGATTCATCCAATTGCCGGTAATGCTGCTGATCCTCGTCGTAGTTGGAATGCTGCTTTTCACTAAAATCGGACTTACTCCCGATAAGAAAAAATTCAAGTTCATTTCAAAACCGAATAAGGCTTTTGGATGGATTGTACTGGCGCTGCTTCTTTATTTGACGGTTGTTCCCCTGGTCACCAGCGCGCCGATATTTCACGCTGATTCGTACCAGAAAATGATTGGAAAAGTGGACAATGGTAAGAAGATCTCAAACCACATAGCGCCCATTTCCATTGATGAAATCCGCGTGGTCGATGAGCCGCTTGCCTATCTCCTCGGAGAGAAAATCCTCGGCTCGCAACCTGCCCTGGGAAGCCAGGTCGAAATTGGGGATTTTACGATCCAGAAAGTAAATGACGATTTGTACTGGGTGGCTCCGTTGTTGCACACCGGTTTTTTCAAATGGTTCAATAACGCTGAAGGAACGCCCGGCTATGTTATGGTTTCCGCAACAAACGAGCGCGACGTGAAATTGGTGGAGCAGGTCAACGGAAAACCGCTTCGCATCAAATACCAGCCATCTGCATTCTTCGGTTCCCAAATAGAGAGGCACCTTTATTTCAACGGATACATGACCGTTGGCCTGGAGGATTTTAATTTTGAGATTGACGACACCGGACGCCCGTTTTGGGTAGTGACGACCTACAGGAAGAAAATCGGTTTTGCCGGAAATGACGCTACCGGAGTTGTAGTTGTTGATGCCGAGACCGGAGCCATCAAAGAATACGGCATTGAGGAAGCTCCGGCATGGGTAGACCGTGTACAGCCCATTTCGTTTATCGAGGAACAACTGGCTGACTGGGGAGACTATGTTCACGGATACTGGAACTGGTCAAACCGTGATAAATTGATGATCACAGAAGGACTGACGTTGGTCTACGGACAGAACAACCGTTCCTACTGGTACACCGGAATCAGCTCTGTCGGGAAAGAAGAATCCGCAGTGGGGTTTGTCCTTGTCGATACCCGTACCAAAGAGACCACGGTGTACGGTCAAAGCGGCGCTACAGAATATGCAGCACAGCAATCAGCACAGGGAAAGGTACAGGAGAAAGGATATCACGCTTCACTCCCCATCCCGTATAACATCAACAATATCCCGACCTATGTCATGACCCTGAAAGACGAAGGCGGACTCGTAAAAATGTATGCGATGGTCTCCATCAATGACTATACGATTGTCGGCGTAGGGAACAGCATGCGTGAAGCGCTTTCTGCTTATAAAGGTGTTTACAATATGGCAGGCAATAAAATAAACCCCGGCAATCAGGACAACAGGAAATCATTGAAGACGGTTGTTTCGAGAATCCAGAGTGATGTCAAGAATGGCAACAGTTTCTATTATTTCACCGTGAAGGATTACCCTAATATTTTTGTCGGTACGTCACAGCTTTCAAATGAATTGCCGGTGACCAGGGAAGGCGACAGCATCACGATCTCGTTTGATATCGATATGGAAAAGATCATCGACGTCACCACATTTGAAAACCGCAGCCTTAAGAAGTAATGACAGAGAAGGAAAAGATGCTTTCCGGCGAAGCCTATTTTGCCAACGATAAGGAACTTAGCGCAGAACGGCTGCGTGCCAAGAAATTACTGCACCGGCTTAACGTTACTGAATATGTCTATAATGGTAATTCCCGCAACATACTGCGGGAATTACTTCCTAATACACACAGGCATCTCTACATAGAGCCGCCTTTCCATTGTGACTACGGCTATAACATCCATTCGGGTGAAAATGTGTATTTCAATGTCAATT
>CALRKC020000409.1:0-3173 GCA_943367895.1 Erythrobacter sanguineus
TATATTGAACAGAAAAAAGAAGCAGAAGTTTTGGCGGCCAAATTGGGTTATGGTAAAGTTTCTGAGGAGAAACTGGCTGTGGCCAAAAAAATCCGTGACTTTGTGATCGGCGGTGGCTTCATGTTTGCAATGTGTTCAGCAGCCGATAGTTTTGATATCGCGCTGGCGGCAGATGGTGTTGATATTTGTGAGCCGATGTTTGACGGTGATCCAAGTGAGGCCAATTATCAGGCCAAGATTGACTATAACAATACTTTTGCTTTCAAAAATTTTATCCTCGAGCGAAATCCCAATATGTACGAGTTTTCGGATATCGATATGACGAACAAACGTTCCAATGTCCCGATGGAGAAGGATTATTTTACATTAATGGATTTTTCTGCAAAATGGGATCCGATTCCGAGTATGCTCTGCCAGAATCATACCATGCTTGTCAAGGGGTTTATGGGGCAAAGTACCGCCTTTGAAGGCGATTTGATAAAATCAAACGTCCTGGTGATGGGCGAATGTCAGTTAAATGGCGAGGCACGATACATTCACGGTGAAAAAGGGAAGGGGATGTATACATTTTATGGTGGCCATGATCCGGAAGATTACAAACACCAGGTTGGGGACCCGCCGACGGTGCTGGATCTTCATCCTACCTCTCCGGGATACCGCCTTATCCTAAACAACGTACTTTTTCCGGCGGCCAGAAAAAAGAAGCTTAAAACTTGAATTTTATTAAGTTTTTACATTATAAATCCTAATTTGTTTGGGTTTATCTCTAAAATACAGACTTAAAGTTGATTATTTAAAAAATACAGACTTGGATATCTGTATTTTTTTTTATAATTTCGTCGACTTATTAACCCTTTAATAGCTTATTAATGAAAAAGAATTACTTATTCTTACTCCTGTCGATTCTCTGTTTTCAGGCGAAAGCACAAATCCTGAACGAATCGGCAAACTGGCCAAACCCGGCCTGGACAATTACAGGTGATTATAATACTGATCCCCTGGCTTTCGAGGCAGACCCTACAACTACAGCGAATTTCGCATTTGACGATGATGATGCCGGAAATCCGCATGAGGACAATATTGCTGCAGAATCACCGGTAATCGATTTGACCGCTGCCTTTAATGGTGGTGAACAATCGGTTGAGGTTACAGTAATGTATGGATACCGTTACCTTGCAGATGATGTATTGATTTTCCAGTATTGGGATGCTGACGCAGGTGTATGGGTTAATTGGGGAACAAACGTTCCTAACAACAATACCACTATTACCGACAACTTCTGTACCATACCGAAGCAGATGTATTCAACCGGTATTTTAGGTATTTCCGGTTTTACGCCAAACCAACTTTCAAATTTCAGGTACCGCATATCTTACGATGATAAGATTGATGGTACAGACTGGAATTACGGCTTCTGCTTCGATTCGCCAACAATCCAATCCTTGGTTTGCGGTGCGCCGATCGGACTTGTAGCTAACAATGTAAGTGGCTCGTCAGCGGATATCGAGTGGGCTGCTATCGATGGTGTTAACGGTTACGAGTATGTACTCGATAGTTCAGATGCTGATCCGGCTGGGGCAGGTACTGCTACAACTGACAATTTTTACATGGCTTCAGGACTGGATTTTGAAACACAATACTATTTCCATGTGAGAACTGTTTGCTCGAATGGTCTGAGCCCATGGAGAACTGTTGGCTTCACAACTTCTCCTCCTCCTCCGGTAAATGATGAGGCAGCAGGAGCTATCGAATTGCTGCTTGATTTAGGAACTGCTTGCGGACCTAATAAAATTACGGGTATTTCAAACCAGGATACATCAGGTTCATCTTCAGAAATTGATCCAACCTGTATGGATCAGTACGATCCTGTTCAGGGCAACGGTGATTTATGGTTCTATTTCGTAGCACCGACTACGCCTGTTACACTAAATACTTCTGATATCACAGGAAATATTTTCTCGGTTTCAACTGCACTGTATTCAGGTACTCCTGGAAACTTTACTGAGGTTGGGGTTTGTGGAAATGCAGCAACTAAAACTTACAGTGATTTGACTCCTGGCGAGACTTACTACTACAGAATGTGGGATTATGCAAATGACGGTATCGGTACTTGGAGCCTTTGTGGTTACTATCTTGATTGCACCATGCCAGCGGCTACTTATACAAAGATATCTAACTGTCCAACAACAGAAGAATTCTTCGTAGATGTTGAAATTACTGACATGGGTACTGCTACTTCGTTGACTATCTCTGATGATCAGGGTAACTCACAGCAGGTAACCTCTACCGGTGTTTATAACTTTGGACCTTATGCCATGAATACGCCGGTGATCTATACCATTGCTAACGATCAAAGTGCTGCCTGTACCATAACAAGCCCTTCACAGACCATCGTGGCTTGTCCTCCTGCAAACGATACTTGTCAGACCGCTATCGATTTGGCAACACTAACTTCGCCAATTACAGATACTACTGAGGTAGCGTTAAATGACAACCTTTCTGTTTGTGGTAACACAGGTAATGTTGTTACAAGTAATGCTGTGGATGTTTACTATTACATAAGTGTACCTGCTGGTTCCACATTAACAATTGGACAGACTAATAATGCTTACGATTCAGCGAATGTTGTTTTCTATGGTGATTGTGATAACCCAACACAAATAGCTTGTTTTGATGATAATGACTATACTACAATTGTTTGGGCAAATGATACCGGAAGCGACCAGAACGTATATTGGGTTCAGGACGGTTGGGGTACCGGCTCAGGTCAATATACATTGGCATGGTCTGTGGTGGCTTGTACAAATGCTGTTGCTGAATACAACGTGATTTCAGATTGCGCTAACGGCGAGCAGTTTTTTGTAGAAGCGAATGTAACCGATATGGGAAGTGCAACTTCATTAACCGTTTCTGATGATCAGGGAAGCGCGCCTCAAGCGATCTCTCAGGCAGGTGCGGTGCAATTCGGTCCTTACCCTAACAATACACCGGTAATCATTACCGTTACGAATGATCAGGATTCAAACTGTGTGGTGACCAGCCCAACAATGAACCAGGTTGCCTGTCCTCCATCTAATGATGATTGTGATAATGCTGTAGCCTTGACTGTGGGTAATGACGTTGCTTCTAGCGCTGTTGAAGGCAGTGTTGTGGGTGCTACAAATTCAGGAACA
>CALRKC020000410.1:0-3165 GCA_943367895.1 Erythrobacter sanguineus
TTTCCTTTGCCTTCCTGCGTTGTTGGCGTTGCTGCCGTTTTTCTTCTTTCGAACGATGGAACAACTCGCTGAACTTGTCATAATCCATTGTAATGATAAAGGCAACCCCGGTTTCAATCACCTGACCCTGTAACGCGACCTGATATTCATTTTTACGATAGGCACGAAGCACATAACGCCCGTCTTTCGACAGTTGGTAATCAGCAGAAAGATCGCCCGCAATCGTATTGGCCTGTTCGTTTTCCTGTTGTTCCCCTTCCACATCAAAATTACTGCCTACGGTGACTTTCAGCCTGTCGTTCAGCAGTTTTTTGGAAATCGCGACGTTCAAATCGGTCTTATTCTGACGTTGCCCGGAAGTATAATCCTCCGTCGACTCCAGATCAAAAACAATATCCACACCCTTAACCAGATTGGTAGCGAGGTTGTTCAACTGTTGTGATAGGATCTTGCTGACACTCTGCCGCGCCAATCCTTCGGTACTCAGTCCGGACTCACTCGCAAAAGGATTCTCACCCACGAAACGGTTCAGCAGCAACAGCGCAAAGACCTGTTTATTCAACTCGGCAGGCTCCTGACGAAGCTGTTCCAGTTTTGCTCTTGTGTTCGTGATGATATCAGAGGAGACACCATAATTGCCCTCGGGCAACGTAATATCGAAACTGATGTCCGGTTTCAGCAGTTCGCCCTTGAGCTTCAATAAGGTCTCAAACGGAAGCCGTTGTTTGTAAGTATTCCTGACCGCCTGTGATTCTGAGCCCAGCTGATCGTCGAGCAAATCCAGCGGTGCCACCTTGGCTTCATAAACCGCCGTGATGTTGATATCCGCGGTGGTTGGTTCGCCCGTCCATAGGATATAACTGCCTTCCCGGATGTCGAATTTCCGCTTGATGAGGTTGAACGTCATTTCATAAGAGCCCTCCTTAAGCTCATACCGGCCTGTAAGCGTTGTCTTTCCGGATTCATCAATACCGCCTGAAAGCCTGGCTTCCCCTTTTACCTTTACGAAATCCCCATTGCCTTTATCGATGATCAGGGTGAGTTCGGCATCCTTGTCTATTTCGATATTAACGGAAACATCAAGTCCTTTAAAAGGCGTTTTCGACACCAGGTCTTCTTCGGTGACCAGCTTTTCGGTCAGCTGCGGATTGTCCTGATCGATGAATTCCACTATGCCCTCGCGATCTGCAATAGACGGGTCAGGCTGCGGTAAGACAATCGTCAGCCGAGTGTCCTCATTGATTTTTATCGTTCCGTCGACGACAGGCTTGTTCAGGTCGCCCTTGATCCGAAGTCTTGAATTCAGGAACAACTGCCCATAATACAGATCATTGTCCTTGGCTTTTGAATTCATCGCCCGGAAGTTGTCCGCATTGATGCTGAGGTCGAAACCATAATCCCGGTAGTTGGTGGTGTTAATCTTCCCTTTAATGTTCAGGACGTTCTTTTTAGCATCAGACAGCGAGAAGTCGGTAAAAACGATACCGGTTTCGGTAAAGTCAATTTTGTCATTCATGAGGTTGAACGGTGAACTGAGTTTTACCACGGTAAAAGCACCATCATGAAATTGCAGTCCGCCAATAATTTTGGGGTCATCAACCGTGCCGTTAATCTTAAAATCCCCCGAAACGTATCCGCTGCTCTTGCTGATATTCCCGGCAGTAAAAGGCTGTATGCTGACGATATTCAGCCGGTCAATATCCAAATTCATGTCGAAACTGCTGTTATCGCTACGGTAGGTACCATCAAGATTGACGAGGTTCTCATAACCCGTAATCTGTACTTTCGCGCGGTAGGTGTTCAGCAGCTCATTGTCAACCTGTATGGCAATATCGCCGATCGTATCTTTCTTAAACGTAAAATTGGCAATCTTCAGATCCGAGGTAAATACGGGTTTGTTCATCAGGTCTTTCAGCAGCACGTTGCCATTAAGCCTGCCGCCCAGCGAAAGGGAATCCTGCTGAACCATACGCGAAATCGTTTCAATATCGAAATCCTTAAAATCCAATTTTAACGGGGCATTCGGGGCGGTCGATACAGATTGCAGTGTAATCGAATTGCCTTCATGGCTCAGTTCAAAATTATCTGCGTAAATACCCCTGGCACCGAAACGGACAACATTGTTATCGGCGATCAGCCAGGGATCGTAATTAAGAAGCAACCCATCAGGCAGCAATTGGATTTCCGTATCGCCGTCAACAGACTTCAGGGTACCGGAGACCACATAATGGTCTTTATCCTTGGCGTCCTTAAGCTGTAGCCTGTATGTCAGCAGGTTGTTTTCAAGTGTTCCGTTGAGGCTGGTGTATGGCAAACGGAATTGTGCGCTGGAGACTTCATCAATTACGGCACTGTATACTAAGGCATTTTCTTCCTTGGCAATCTTAATGACGGCGTTTGAAATCGTATTGGCACCATACACCAGCCTCGGGATGGAGGCATCGACCGCAATGGTGTCGTTTACACTGTTGTACCTGCCCGTTATGGTGATCGGTTCGATTCGCGTGAGCTTCGGGACAAGCTTTATGATGACGGGATCGTTGGTCACATTAAGCTTAAACGCAAACTGCTGTGGTGGCGTAGCGGTCCTTTTGGTACCCGGACTGGTATTGTAATATTTCGCAATGGAATTGGATAACGCCGTACCAATCTTTGTCAGCTGGTATTTCCCATCAATATCGGCTTTCAGGAACTGGGAGCGGATTTGCAGCGCATTGCGCTCCGCAGTGGAAACCGCAATGATATTGACCGAATCCAATTGGAACTGTTCCTGCTCATTCGCAATAATCAAATGGTGCGCGCTGATCTTTCCGTTCAGGAAGTCAGGATCCGCGGTATCAATATCAGCATCAACCCGGCCGCGCAGTTTCATGACGCCGGCGTGGAGGTTTAGTTTGTTGAGATCGGCGATGTCCACATTCAGGCGCAGTTTTATTGCAGGGTACTTCCCGCCGAAATCCCCTTCGGAAACCAGGTCGAAATGAAGGTTCGGGTCCTTCATCCCGGCATCGGCTGCAAACTTGCCGTTCCGGATATTCCCTTTAACAGCCAGGTTCTTGTAATCGTAACCATTAAACCGAGCCCGAATCAGGTTGATGTCGGCGACGGCATTGGCCGTTTTCGGGTTCAGGCCGGTACCTTTGACCTTGGCTTTTATGCTGATTT
>CALRKC020000411.1:0-3163 GCA_943367895.1 Erythrobacter sanguineus
GTCGATGCGATTGTGGGTGGTGGTGGACTCATACAAACGCCCGCAGCACTGGTCCTGCTTCCCGGCTTGCCTGTCGCGACCATCATGGGTTCGTTAAAAATCCCCTCGTTCAGCGGTACATTTTTTGCGGCGGCGCAGTACCTGAAGCAGGTAAAGATGAATTGGAGATTGCTCTCCATTATGATGTTGCTCGCAGTTCCGTCGGCATTTGCAGGATCGATGCTGCTTACGGTAGTACACAATGATTTTATGAAACCATTGCTGCTTGTGGTACTTTCCGCAATGGTTGTTTATACGTATGCAAAGAAAAACTTCGGGCTGCACCGCGACAAATCACATTCTACGGCACAACAAATAATTTACGCAGTCCTGATTAGTGTGGTCATCGGTTTTTATGATGGATTTATAGGTCCCGGTACCGGAAGTTTTTTCGTCGTGGCCTTTATCGCACTGCTTGGTTTTGATTTCCTGCAGGCGTCCGCCAATGCCAAAATGGTCAATCTTGCGACGAACTTCGGTTCCATTTGTCTTTTCATCAGCAAAGGTAAAGTGATATGGACCATTGCGCTCCCGATGGCGGTTTGTAATGCCGCCGGAGGATTTATCGGGGCGAAACTTGCCATCAACAGGGGCAATAAATTCATCCGCATCTTCTTCCTGCTCGTTATTGTCGGAACATTAATCCGGTTTGGATATGATGTTTTTGCCAAATGACGGCAGCCGGCGATCCGAATAGGTTACGCAGCAATTAACAAATGAAACAGTGCCCTTAAGAAACGTGTTCTTTTATTGAAAACCCTGTTTTAATGCTCCGAAATGAGGAATTCTTACTCATAAGCTTTGGATTTTCATTCATAAGCTTTGGATTTTCTCTCCGAAGTTTTAATTTCTCAGTCCGAAGCCAAGAATTCTTTTTCCGAAGCAAAAGAGTATCATTCCGAAGCTTTAAATTATCACTCCGAAGCATTAAATTACCCTTTAGAAGTATCAATCAAGCCATGTTTTAGTCTTCTGACTCAAAATCGTAAGCTTCGTAGCAAATTTTATGAAACCCGGGACAGTAGTTCTTTACATCTTACAGGCTGCCTGTTGCTATGGCTTACTGAATAAGCACTTACTCCCATTCACCTTTCTTGAAAAAGACATTCCCGAATTTTTCAGAATGGAACACATAATAAAATGACCATGTATTCCTGTAAAGGGTAGGATTGTCGGCAATGATGTGATGCCTTTCGTTGTTGAACAACAACTTTATTCTTGGCGTTTTATAAGTCTCATTGTATTCAATGTGGCCACGATAAGTGTGGATAATCTTTTCCTTATCTGTTTCATAAAAAACAAACCTGTCGTCATCTGTAATCTCAAACCTGAAGTGGTTGTATTGCCAATCTGCCTGCTTTCCGGGGAATTGATCGCGGTCAATGATGTATGCTCCGCGAATGTCATCCATATCGGGTGCTGTTTTTTTTGTAATTCCATGGGCAGCAAACATTAATAGCACCACAAAGAAAATGGAACACCAAAAATAGAGGAAAGCGTTAATCCATGCCTTTTTTCGTGTAAATATCCAAAGTAGTAATAGTATTGCAGATATTGCAAATATTATACACAGAAGTAAGAAGCGAAAAATCATAGGTTGGGTTTAATAGACATCAATTAATGCAACGCCTTAACCATCACTTTATTTTCGTAACGGTTTACCTCCATCTGGAACGACGCTTCGCCTATTTCCACATACTGGTGTTTTTTATAAAAAGCAATCGCCCGGGCATTGGATTCCAATACCCAGAGCCACATATGCGTTGCGTCTTTTTGCTTCGCGGCCTGTTCTGCAGTCTCCAGCAGTTTTTCCCCAATCCCTTTTCCGCAGAACCACTCCAAAATGTACAGTTTATTAAGCTCTGGACCGACAAAGTCCTGCCCATGGCATTTTTTATCAAACTCGATTTCCACAGCACCCACCAGGTTGCCTTTATATTCAGCGACAAAGAGCGTGTCGGGATGATCCTGAATCAATGCTGAAAGCCGTTCGGGCGCAAACTGTTTTGTAATGAAGTTTGCAAATTCATCCGAAACGCCTTCCAGGCCATAGGTGGCGATATAGACCTGCTTAAAAAGTATCGATAATTTCAGCACGTCTTCAGGTAAAGCTTTCCTGTAAATAATTTCCATGTATTTGTTTTGTAGTTAGCGGATTTAAAAATAAAGAAAGCCGGAGATTATCCGGCTTTGATTGTCTGTTTATTTTGCTGTTTATCGGGCAAGCAATTCGTCAAGATTACCCAATGCTGCGGTAAATCCTTCTTTCATGCCCATCTGCAGGATCATTTCAAGGTCTGAACGTTTTGCATATACCAGATTGACATTTACAAAAGTACTGCCATCAGACTCACTGAATGTGATGTTCCAGCTTGTGCTTGGAAATTCGGTATTAGTGTTCCAGTTTTCATCACAAAAAGCATCTGCCCAGGTAATGGATTCGTGTGGACGGATGGTTTTAAAATCTGCACGACAGCGGTGTTCATCGCCTTCAGGGCCGATCATCGCGTAAAACCAGGTACCGCCTTCCCGGAAATCCATGCTTTTGGTTTTGGCAACATAAGGTTTGGGAGCCCACCATTGGTCAAGTAATTCGCTTTTTGTCCAGGCGTCCCACACGTTTTGGAGGGGTGCTGCAAATTCCCTTCTTACATTGACTTTGCTATTTTCCATATCGACGGAAAAGTCCATAAATAAATGCTTCATCTTATTTGTTTTTCATTGTTAATAATAATTCGTCAAGTTGTGTAAAGCGGTTTTCCCAAAGCTCGCGGAACTTTTGGATCCATTCGTCTATTTCTTTCATTTTTGAAGGATTGAGCTGGTAATAGATTTCCCTTCCAACCTGTTCCTGCTTCAGCATTTCACATTCGGTAAGGATTTTGATGTGTTTTGAAACCGCCTGCCTGCTGCTTTGGAAATGCTCAGCGATGGCATTTGGGGTCAGCGCCTGTGAGGCAATCAATAACAGTATTCCCCTTCTTGTCGGGTCGGCAATCGCCTGGAATATATCCCTTCTGGTGTCCATAGTAACGGTATGTGCAATTATATGGTTGCAAATATAAGCGCAATTATCCGGTTGCGCAAATTATTTGATACTTTTCTTGATTTAAGGAGTCGTTTT
>CALRKC020000412.1:0-3153 GCA_943367895.1 Erythrobacter sanguineus
AGCAAATCAACAAACTGAATGCTTACGCTAAAACAATCCTTTTCAACAGTGGTAAATCTACTTTCAAACAGGAAACTTATGCAGTACTTCAGTCAATCACAGCGATTTTGAAAGAGTATCCTTCTTCTAAATTCAGCATTGAAGGTCACACAGACAGCGATGGTAAAGATGCCATGAACCAAAAATTGTCAGAAGACAGGGCTGCTGCCGTTAAAAATTACCTGATCGAAAACGGAATTGCTGCAGCAAGATTGTCATCAGCAGGTTTCGGTGAAAGCAAGCCAATCGACAGCAACAAAACAGCTGCTGGTAAAGCTAACAACAGAAGGGTTGAAGTGAAATTGATCAAATAATTTCTTCCTTCTAAATAAATACAGAACGCCCCGATTTAATCGGGGCGTTTTTTTATTTTTATCGCATGGGTCAAAACACTTTCCTTTATCGGCTGGCGGCAGTACTTTTGCGTGACTATTCAGAGTCGCTTACACAGACAACAGTAATTCTTCCGAACAAACGCGCCAAAGTCTTCCTTATTAATGAACTTAAGGAACAATCGCAGCAGACTATTTTTGCTCCAAACATCATCAGCATAGAGGATTTTATACAGGACATAGCCTCGATACGCGCTATTGACCCGATTGAACTGCTTTTCAGTTTTTATGACGTGTATCTTTCGATAACCGAAAAAGACCCGCAACCGTTTGAACTTTTTGCGAACTGGGCCAAAACACTGCTGCAGGACTTCAATGAAATAGACCGCTATTTATTGGATCCCGACCACGTTTTGTCCTATCTTAAAGATATTGAGGATATTAAACGCTGGGGCGTTGAACCGGAGAATAAAACCACACTACTCGAGAACTACATTGATTTCTGGAAATTGCTTCCCACTTATTATCATGCGCTTTACGATCAGCTTCTTCAGCAGCATATTGGCTACCAGGGGTTGATTTATCGTGAGGCGGTGAATAACCTAAGCCATTTTTCGGATTCCGCTTCGGGAAGAAAATTCGTTTTCGCCGGATTTAATGCCTTAAACGCCGCCGAAGAGCAGATTATCCAGCATTTGATTGCCAACGGTATCGCCAAAGTGTACTGGGACGCCGACCGGGCCTTCCTTAACGACAGTTTTCATGATGCCGGCCTGTTCCTGCGCAGGTTTAAGGAAAATTGGAGTTATTATAAAAGCCATCCGTTTGAATGGATTTGGGAGGATTTCAGCAGCGAAAAGCAAATCCGCGTTATTGGTACGCCAAAAACCGTCGGACAGGCTAAAATCGCAGGAAAATTGCTTGAAACCCTGGTTAAAACTAAACCCGAAGACCAATTGGACAAAACAGCTTTGGTCCTTGGTGAGGAAAACCTGCTTATTCCCATATTGCATGCGCTTCCCGCTTCTACATCGGCGTTGAATATTACGATGGGCTACTCCGCAAAAAATAATCCGGCACAAATCCTCCTATCAAAGTTCTTCAAAATGCATACGAATGCGCTGCTTCGGAATTCCTATGTGTTTTATTACAAAGACGTGCTTGATGTTTTAACGCATCCGCTAATCGAGCCTTATGCCGGGACACAGCATTTGGTGACTACCATAAACAACAACAATTATACCTTCCTTACCCACAGCAAGTTATTGGAATTGGGACCTCAGCATTCGAAACTCTTCCGCTTACTTTTTTCAAAATGGGAACAGGATAACATCAGCGTGCTCAACTCCGTATCCGATTTGCTGCAACTTATCAAAAGCAACCTCAGTAATGAAAATCGGGAGGAAAAGATAACCAAAGCCTTTGTTTTTGCCATTTTCAAAGTCATCAACAAACTGATCAGCCATTATACGGCACATCCGGGGATCGGAAAAATCGAAACACTGTATGCCATTTACAAACAGGTTATTGATCTGGCGGAAGTTTCTTTCGAAGGTGAGCCTTTAACCGGATTGCAGATTATGGGCGTTCTCGAAAGCCGCGTGCTTGACTTCGATACGGTAATCGTGACCTCAATGAACGAAGGGAATTTTCCGGCGGGTAAATCGCAGCAGTCGTTTATTCCTTATGATGTAAAGCGTGAACTCGGTCTGCCGACTTTTAAGGAAAAAGACGCGATTTACACCTATCATTTTTATCATCTGCTGCAACGGGCAAAGAATATCTATTTGCTTTACAATACCGAGAGTGAAGGATTGGATGCCGGTGAAAAAAGCCGTTTTATTACGCAGCTTGAAGTTGAAAAACAACCCGCACACGAACTCACACATGACATTTACAGCCCGTTTCTGCCCGAGAGGGCTTATGCACCATTGGTTATCCCAAAGTCGGAAAAAGTCATGCTACGGCTCCGGGAAATTTCCGAAAAAGGATTCTCGCCTTCCGCATTGACGATGTATATCCGGAATCCGATTGATTTTTACTATAAAAAAATACTGCGGATCAGCGATGTTGAGGAAGTAGAGGAAAACATCGCGCTGAATACCCTGGGAACGATTATTCATGAAACACTTCGGGCTTTATATGAGCCTTTTATTGGAAAGTTTTTATCGGAAAACGATATTGAAATTTGTTTTAAGAAACTTGATGACGCGGTTCTGGAACAATTTAAGCTGGTTTATAAAGAGGGTGAAATCCGGAAAGGCCGCAACCTGCTCGCCTTTGAAGTCGCCAAAAGGAATATTTTCAATTTCCTGACGGGTGAACTGGAATCGCTGCGCAACGGCGATGCGGTAAAAATAATCGCTCTAGAACAGAATTATTCCCGGTTACTGGAGCATCCAGAATTGCGATATCCAGTATTGATTGCAGGGAATGTGGACCGCATTGAGCTCCGCAACGGTAACATCCGCATTGTCGATTACAAGACCGGGAAGGTGGAAGCGCGCGACGTAACGTTAAAACAATGGGAAAACCTTACGCAGGACATCAAAAGCGACAAGATTATCCAGGTTTTGGCCTATGCCTATATGTATGCGCCCGAAGTAAAGACGGAAGAAATAGAAGTTGGGATTATCTCCTTTAAAAACCTGAAATCCGGATTCCTGCCGTTTAATTTTAAGCAGGATAAGACGGTTGTATCCATTGTTGATGATGATATTTCTGAAAAATATATTGGCCAGCTGGTGCTTTTGCTGAAGGAAATCCTGGATCCGGAAGTTCC
>CALRKC020000413.1:0-3152 GCA_943367895.1 Erythrobacter sanguineus
GTTTCCTTGTAGCGGTAAAAGAAGGTTTGGAAAATCCTGCTGAATTGCTGATGGACAACAACCCGAAGAAAGCATTGGAGTTGTAGACAACAAGTTCTAAAATAAAAAATCCCGCTCATCAGGCGGGATTTTTTATGCTTATCTTTCTAAATAATAATTGATCTTAAATATCCCTGAAGTGATATTCACATCCGGTTTATTGGAATCGTCATTTTCAAGCGTTCCTGAAAAAGTGCCTATTAAACGGCCAAGTGTGCTTGAGGTAGCGTTACTTGTAAAATCCTCAACAAAACCGGTGTAGGAAACATTCCCCACGGTGTAAGAAAAAGATTCCAGCGTCGTGTCGCCTTCATTAATGCTCATGGAGAGACTTTCAGTGCCGGATGTTGTCCCGAAAGTAATCCATGTCGTACCGTCATCTTTACTGGCACTGTGAGATGTGACAGCGAATGTTTTGAGCTTTCCGTCAATGGACATCTGAACGACTCCATTGTCTGAGTGACTTCTTTCTTCACGGGTACAGGAAGAAAGGAAAATAGCAGAAACTGCGACCAGGGAAACAAGAAATTTTTTCATGATAATTGTTTTTTTAGTTTTACATCATTTTTAATAAGCGCAGCATATAATCAGCAGGGGAATGCATCATAACCGTCTTATCTGAGTATAAAGAAAGGGGTTTCCTGAATAAGAAAACCCCTTGAATGAGTAAGTAACGATGTTGAGTTAGCAATCTAAGCCCTTCACCTAGAAAGTGACTATCATTCTTTCACGATCTTTATTGTTTTTACCGCTTCCGCAGATTTTACCCTGACGAGATAAACACCACTTCCCAAACCGGACAAATCCAAAGTTCCTGAAACGGCATCTATCCTTTTTTCCAAAACCTGTTGCCCGGGAAGATTGTAAACACTTACAGTCTGAATGTTTTGCGTACTGTTGATGTTTAGTTTGTCTTTCACGGGATTCGGATATAAGGACAGCACATTTTCTTCAATACCATCAACAGAAAGTGAAGTCACAAATTCCGTATCAAAAATATTGGTAACGATGGCCGGATTAAAGTCAAAATAGATTGCTGCAGCATTCGGAATAATATCTCCTATTGCATAACCCGGTTTCGGCTTCACCTGGAATACAATATAACCTTTTCCTGTATCACCTCCTGCAGAAGGAGGCAGATTGACGCCGTTAAAGTGCCACTCCAATAGATTTCCATTTCTTTCCAGCACATACGGATGACTGGCCTCTACCATGCGAACAGTAGATTCATCAAGCTTGATATCAAGTAAATCATCAACTTTTACGCTTAACGCGGAAGCCGTCCCTGTGTTTTCAAAACGGATGGTATACGTCAGATAATCTTCAGAAGAAAATGTACTGTGCACAATTTTGCCGCCATGGTTTTCCGTTTTGTCGTTGGGGTCATAAGATCCTACAATGGTTTGAACCAATTCAGATACATTATTGGCCACATTGACTTCTGAAAGCGGAACGGAAACCGACGTTGTTGTGGTCAGTGGGTCACCTAGATTAACGGTTGGGATTGTCGGGACCTGCATGGTTACGATAAAATATCTTGCCTCACCAGGCAGCAGATTACTGAAGGTATAGGTAAACCCACTACCCGAAGGCACAGTGCCTGATTGTGATATTGATGTAATTGGTACAGTGTTATCAGGTGTAAAAGTGATGGTTCCCGAAGGAATAGCCTGTACTCCATTGTTCTCATAGCGGATAGTCGTCTTGTATTCAAAGCCCGGCCTTGGTGCTCCCAATGGATATGCAATTATCGCTACATCATTACACAAATCAGGAGTATAAGTAATTGGAAAATTATAGGTCGATATACCCGAGCCTGCTGCTACGGAAACATTCGAATAGGTCACAGTGTTTCCATATTGGCAATTCTCATTTAAATAGTAGGAAATATTGTAAAGATGATCCGGATTGGTTTCATAGAAAATATAGGAAGGGTTAGATGATGAAATCTGGCTTGTCTGGTTATTGTCCGTTCGGGTTACATTAAAATAGCCACTCGTAAAATCAGTTTCATCATTGTCCTGGATATTGTTTGCATTGACATCTAAAAACGCATGAACCTTAAAGCCTTCGGAAATAGCAAGATATACATTATCGCTCCATATCTTGAAACCGTCTCCTTGCCCATTTTCATAATATCCACCATAATTTGCCAACTGATTGACAAAGCCATCGTTAATATTATTTTCAGTGATAAGATTGTTCAGTACGGCAGTAGCAGTAGAGTTCGCCGGAATCAAATTCAATGTTCCGCTGGGATAGGGATCATCATTAAGGAAATAATAAATATCATGGAGATCACAGTCTGAGGCATTTGTAAACAGGAAATGGTACTGCACAACATCTCCGATATTTACAATACCGTCGTTGTTGAGGTCGACATATTCACCGCTCATTTCACCCGTGAATGTTGCCCCATTATTGGGAACATTTCCTACGTAGACAGATAAATGATCCGAAGAACATCCGGAATCATTGACTACTTTTAAGCGATAAGACTCGCTCGGTGTTAAGCCTGTTAGGGTGGTAGTTAAACCTGTGCCCGTTGCAAGCTGGATGTACGGCGTATCCCAATAGGTAGGAAAACCAGCGTCCATCTTGCCCCATATGGTCCACGAACCGGTTTCAGGTAGACCGCCAAGCAGGACAGTGCCTACAGGAGTGGCGCAGTCAGTAAGATCCACAGGTGCGGGAACGCCACACACCTGTACGGTGACTACAGCGGTATCACATAAATCCGGTGTGGCTGCACAAATCTGATATGTGATATAATAAGTTCCCGCCGGTGTATCGGGATCCACCTTCACATATCCGCCAACGGAGGTTATGAGGTTTACATTCGGACTGGTACTGGAAAGTTGTGTCAGCCCAACCTGAGAGGCAAGCACGGGATTGCCGTTGAGTAAATCATTCTGAATCACACGCAATGGATTGTTTGCAGGGATGGTATTGCTACCCGTAATGCCGTTCATATCGTTAAAAAGATCGTCATTGGCAACCATCTGGCCATAACCGTTTATTGCTGAAATCAGTATACAGGCAAATAAAGTAAAATAAGTTTTCATTGCTAAGATTTTGATTGTTTCTGTAAATATGGGATATTTGACCCTATC
>CALRKC020000414.1:0-3133 GCA_943367895.1 Erythrobacter sanguineus
TTCATAATACATTGATTTTATGTGCTTTAGTGAGCACTGAAAATACAGGGCAGTTCGATAAGCCTGCCGCGCGCATTCAATAAGAAAAACTAATTGTTGATGAAAGTACCCCGGAAGACACCATCGGTCACGATTTTCCGCGAAGCGCAGGCCGTTTCCTCTGAACAGGTAAAGCTGAATGTCCCTTCTATTTTGGTATCGTTCAGCATAGTTATCGTAATGGTGCCACCGGCATTCGAACAGGCTGCCGTACTCCAGCCCATGTTGCTGCCCCGGCCGGAAACCACATACCCGACCATCGAGCCGCTGTTTGCGTCCAGCTGATAAGTCCCCGGCTGCGTAATGTTAATCAGGTTAATCGAGATGGATTGTACCTGCGTATCCG
The DNA here is from genome assembly GCA_943367895.1 of Erythrobacter sanguineus. GTDB lineage: Bacteria > Bacteroidota > Bacteroidia > Flavobacteriales > Flavobacteriaceae > Flavobacterium. The sequence continues at coordinate 386 of CALRKC020000414.1, forward strand.
CAAGCTCCTGCGCATTGGCACAGTCTACGGTGATGATGCTTTGTTCGCCGAAGGTGCTTCTTGTTGCCACACCAAGCGATCGGCCCTGGATGGCATAGGTCGTAAACGCAGCCCCATCGACTGTCGCGGTGATATAAGTGGAAAGGTCAGCGTTGCCGCCCTGCTCACTGTCGCCGCTGCAGGAGGCAAACAGCCACGCCGCTAAAATTAACGCTATGTATCCGGGATGCGTGAGTACTTTCATGAGGTCGGATTTTGTCGGTTGCTGTCAGACAAAGGTGCGACAATGCGAAAATGTATTCAATACGCAAAAAGTCGTATTTTAAGTTCCGGAGTTGAGCGTTATGGGGAACGCAAGAAGTTTCCAGACTGGAAGTAGTGGCGGCACGGCTTTGCGTCATGCCTTTACATTTTGCTGCTTTAAAGGCTTACGGTCTTTCGAAACAATAAAGTTGGAGCTTCCTTAAAAGCTCATGTGTGGAAATTCAGATTGCATATTGTCCATTTCGTTCCGGATATGTTCCAGAAAAGCCCGGTGCTGGGTCGTGTCCGGATTGAAGGGGCGGTGTGCCAGCCCGTTCCGGATACTGTTGACTTTGTCCATAACGGCATACGCATGTTCGTCAATATTCGTCTCCTTAAAACGCTCCCAGATATAGTCTACAGCGGTTTTGTTGGGATGGATCAGGTCTTCGGCATAAAAGCGGTAATCCCGAAGCTCATCCATCATGATCTCATAAGACGGAAAATAAGCTGCGCTGGCGGATGCCAGTGTATGATGCAAAGCCGCAATAAGGTGTGCCTTACTGCGCTGGTTCTCCACGAAGCCATCCTTAATATGGCGTACCGGGGAGACCGTAAAGATGGTATAACAGGAAGGATTGACGGATTGTACTGACGCTATAATGTCCTCCAGGCTTTCCGCTATTCGGGCGATCGACAATAATTCTTTTGAGAATTCCCTTTGGGGTACCTTATGGCAATTGGCAACATAGTCCCCGTTTTCGTTGTGCTTATACGCCCATGCCGTACCCAATGTGATGACCAGGTGTGTGGCAGCCGATAAGGCAGCGTGCAGCCTGGTTGTAGCCTCGTTCAGCGTAGCAATCAGTTGTTGCTGATTGGTATCGCTTAAGGAAGAATGGGCATCAAAACTGTGCCAGATCTCATTATGATGAAAGGTATCCGCCGGTGCAAATGTTTTTTGCGCAACGGCAAAACGGATAATTTTCGCCAATGCCAGAGGCTGGAAAATAGTCCCAAACGGATTAACGGTATTTTGGAACTGGTAATGATTGAACTTACCGCTGATGTTGTCGGCAAAGCAAGAACCCAAAGACACCACTTTCGAGCTATAATCGATTTTGCGATTACTTTCCTTAATGGGTATTTGGGTGGTAAAGAGCATGTTTATTGCTTTACGACCTTGGTTTTATAAATCAGGTCCCCCGAAACAATCTGCAAAAAGTACATCCCGTCAGAAAGCGCGCTGATGTCCAATCTCGTGCTGCCGTTATCGCTGTAGACGACTTTCCCGGTGGTATCAAAAATCCGTATCTCACCGATAATTTGGTTGCCCTTTGGCTGTATGTTCAGAATGTTCCTGGACGGATTCGGAAAAACCGCAAATGCGTCGTTTACGCTTTCCATACCCAAAGCACCATAATAAAAACTGTGTGTAACGGTATTGCCAAGATAATTCAATGAAAATGTCCATTCCCCATACTGACTGAAAAATGCAGCCTGGTACGTCCAGTACCAATAGGAGGCCGAGTAATTATCGATTAAGTCAAAACTGAAAGACGAAGCCACGCTTCCGTCGGGCCGCCTCAGGGTCATATATGCCGTGGTCCCTGCCACCTGGTCTGCAAGGTAAATGGCGGTAACCACATTTTGTCCCGGCAGGAAATCATCGGACAGGTTTGTTGTTTCAGTGGTAGGGCAGTTGTTGAACTGCGGTGGTGCGGTATGGGTTAACACCGCATTAATCTTAGGGTCTTCATACGGTTTTTGTGTCTGCCACCACGTATCGTTCGACCAGGTATTGCAGGTGCCAACGTATGGATCGACGAGGTAACCCAACGCATCATACACTTCAAAGTGCAGGTGCGGACCGGTGGAATTCCCGGAACTTCCCACAACACCCAGAAACTCTCCCTGGGCTACACTCTGCCCCGGAACCTTTGTAGTGAGCGAACCGCTTTTCATATGGCCGTACCAGGCAACACTGCCATCGGCATGCTCGATATAGACCGCATTCCAATCGGTGCCATTCAAACTGCAGTTCATGTCAAAATTATTGTCCTCTTTATAAACGATCACTCCTGCGGCCGCTGCCACAACATGCGCCTGGTTGTTCTGGAACTGGTGCCATGAAAATGGCCAGGTGAAGATGTCTATCCCGGCATGGTTGTAGCCTCCCGCGGTATCATACGTGCGTTGCCCGCAGTTGTAGTCCTGCACCTGATTGGGGTAAGACTGGTTGTGATCCACATGATTGCTGATGCTCCAGCCATTCGCATATGGCGCGGATGGGCTCTTGGTTACCGGCCAGATAAAAAGCGGATGTACCAGAGGTGTTTGGGCAGCTCTTTGAAGGGCAGTCTTCAACAGACCGCGTTCGCGGAGCAGTGTTCTGTTTTTACTGATTTCAGTCTGAATTTTTTCACGTTGCGTATCGGAAACGCAGGCTGCAGGAGCAGGCTGGAAAAGGAATTCCCCGCCCTGTGCCACCGGTACCTGTGCAGT
>CALRKC020000415.1:0-3115 GCA_943367895.1 Erythrobacter sanguineus
TGCCATCGACATAGTAGGTTTTTTCATCCATACGGATCGCAAGGTCACAGCCTTTGCCTTTCATATTGAACTTGCATTCGCCACAGGAAACTTCGACTACTTTGTCTTTGATTTTTTCCTGAGCACTTACCGCGAACGATACAAATGCGAATGCCATAAAAAGTACTTTCTTCATAATATTAAGGATTTACGGTTATTAATTTCGCTGCTGATTTTGCCCTTTCAGTCACTTCTTCCACCTCGGTTTCCAAAGTGTCACCGGCCAACACCACACCCATTCTTCTGTAAGGCCTTGAAGTGGGTTTCCCAAAGATACGAAAATCTGTTTTAGGAAGTCCTGCCACGTTTTCAATACCGGTATAAGTAGGGTTATTGCTGTTTTCGGACGCCAGTATCACGGCACTTGCGCCCGTTTTCTCGAGTCTTATTTCATAAATCGGTAAACTTAATATAGCCCTAAGGTGTAATTCAAACTCATTGAAATTCTGTGTGCCTGCCAACGTTACCATTCCCGTATCATGCGGGCGTGGCGACAGTTCCGAGAAATACACGCCATCATCGGCAAGGAAGAATTCTACTCCGAATAAACCTGCGCCGCCCAAAGCCTCCGTGACTTTTTCCGCCATATCCTGTACCTCATACAAATCCTTATCGGATATTCTCGCCGGCTGCCAGCTTTCCTGATAATCGCCGCGCTCCTGCCGATGGCCTATGGGCGCACAGAACAGGGTAGGGCCGTTGTGCTGCGTTACGGTAAGCAACGTGATTTCAGCATTGAATTTCACGAAAGCCTCGACAATCACTTCGACCACATCGCCACGCGAACCTTCAACGGCATAATTCCATGCTTTTTCAATGTCCGTTTCCGATTTAATCGTTGACTGACCTTTTCCTGAGGAGGACATCAATGGCTTGACCACGCAGGGAATGCCAACTTCTGTTACCGCTTTCTGTAATTCTTCCGCGGTAGTCGCATAACGGTAATTGGCGGTCTTAAGCCCTAATTCCTTCGCTGCTAAATCGCGAATGGCTTTACGGTTCATCGTAAAGTTGGCCGCTTTGGCTGAAGGTACTACCGTAATGCCTTGTTTTTCGTAGTCATAAAAGCGTTCCGTACGTATGGCCTCAATTTCAGGCACAATAAAGTCAGGACGGTGTTTGGCGACAATACGGTCGAGTTCACTGCCATCAAGCATGTTGATGACTTCAAAACCATGTGCGACCTGCATTGCCGGAGCATTTTCATAACTGTCCACGGCAATGACGGTTTGCCCGATACGTTGTGCGGCAATGACGAATTCTTTTCCAAGTTCGCCGGAGCCGAGGAGGAGTATTTTTTTGTTCATGGGTTGTATAATTTCAAAATTTGCTATTCAGCGTTCATTATTCGACATTCTTTTCCGGGTTTGGATTTGGACAACAAATGTGAATATAGAACGGGGCCGCGCTAGGGATCGAAGCAGGGTGCCGTGCACCGCGTAGAGCCCGGGCCGAAGGCAGCGCCAAAATTATCAAAAAAAAGCCCCAAAATTCGGGGCGTATGTTATGCGAGTGCTTCTTTGATCCTTCTCAATGCTTCTTTCAGTTGGTCTTCGCTGGTTGCGTAAGACAAACGGATGCAGTTTGGGTTTCCGAAAGCATCACCGGTAACGGTAGCTACATTGGCTTCGGAAAGCAGGTACATGGAGAAGTCGTCGGCATTGTTGATTTTGGTTCCTTTGAGGGTTTTTCCAAAGAAAGAAGACACATCTGGGAATACATAGAACGCGCCTTCCGGCACATTGAGTTTCAGTCCCGGAATTTCCCGGATTAAACCTACAACCAGATCACGTCTGCTGTGGAATGCAGCCACCATATCATTCAACACGGATGGGTCGGCATCTACGGCAGTAATCGTTGCCCGTTGTGCAATACTGTTGGCACCACTGGTGACCTGTCCCTGCATTTTGGTGCAGGCTTTGGCTATAATTTCCGGCGCACCGATATATCCAATCCGCCAGCCGGTCATCGCAAAAGCTTTTGCGACACCATTCACGGTAATGGTCCTTTCGAACATGCCCGGAATCGACGCAATGCTGCAAAATGTCCCTGAAAAGTTGATGTGTTCGTATATTTCATCGGAAACCACATAAATCTGTGGATGGTTTTCCAATACTTTCGATAAGGCGGTCAGTTCTTCACGACTGTATACGGAACCACTTGGGTTACAGGGTGAACTGTACCAGATCATTTTTGTTTTTGGGGTGATGGCTTTTTCAAGCTGTTGGGGCGTAATCTTGAAGTCACTTTCTACGGACGTCGGCACTTCGACCGGAATACCACCTGCAATCTTGATGATTTCAAAATAGCTGACCCAGTATGGTGCGGGCAGGATGACCTCGTCGCCTTCGTTCAGCATGACCTGTGCAATGTTGAACAGCGATTGCTTGGCTCCGGTAGAAACAACGATGTTTCCCGGTTTGTAATCTAAATTATTGTCCCTTTTAAATTTGCGGCAGATGGCTTCTTTCAGTTCCGCATAACCATCTACGGGCGAATAGGTACTGTAATTTTCATCAATGGCTTTCTTTGCCGCTTCCTTAATGAAATCAGGGGTGTTAAAGTCGGGTTCGCCAAGACTGAGGCTGATGATGTCTTTCCCCTGTGATTTTAATTCTCTTGCCAACGCTGCCATCGCAAGCGTCTGTGAGGTAGATAAATTATTTATCCTGTCCGATAATGGGTTCATTGTGTCTGTTTCGGTTTGCATGTTAAGCTAACTGTGGGTTCTGTCCCAGTTCCTTGAGGTGTTTGAAATGTGCGGCAACGGCACTTCTCATGGTTTTGAATTCGTAATAAGGGAGGTTGAATTCCTGTGCGGTTTCTTTCACAATCTTCGCTATCTTATCATAATGCACATGGCTGATGTTAGGGAAGATATGGTGCTCAATCTGGTGATTCAATCCGCCGGTAAAGTAATTTACCAGCCAGTTTTTAGGAGCGAAATTCGCAGTGGTAAATAACTGGTGGATAGCCCAGGTGTTTTCGATTTCCCCGTGTTCGTTGGGTTGCGGGTTGGAGGTGTCTTCCACAACGTGTGCCAGCTGGAAAACGATGCTCAGGATGACGCCTGCGG
>CALRKC020000416.1:0-3102 GCA_943367895.1 Erythrobacter sanguineus
ATCAAAGCCAAAATCAAAGGTGGTTCTTTGGAAGCTATCGCGGCGGCTAATGCCACCAAAGTTCAGGTTGCCACAGACCGTACTTTAGAGAACGCAAGCCTGGAAGGTGTTGGTTTGGAGCAAAGAGTTGTAGCTACTGCTATGGCTACTCCGGCGAATAAGGTGTCAGCGCCAATCGAGGGTATGTCAGGTGTGTTTGTTGTTAAGACTACCGCTTACACTAAAGCACCGGCGCTTCCTTCATACAAGGATTATGTGGCTAAATTGAAAGTAAACAGTGGGAACACCATGCAGCGTATCTCAGCTTCGTTGAAAAAAGATGCTGATATCGAGGATAACAGACGTTTGTTCTACTAAGAAATATTTGTAATAAGAAAAAGCCGCTTCGAAAGGAGCGGCTTTTTTTATAAGATCATTTCCGCGTAAGGAATTATTGTAGTATAACCCTTATCCATAAAATAAGCCGTTGGATCGTGGCTGGAAACCGCCAGCACAAAATCCCCTCCCCAGGCACCCAGACTTTTGACCGTGCCTTCGAAATCCGGGAAAAGCAGTTCTTTCACCGGAGCGGAATGCAATATACCACTCAGTATCGATTCATGTTTTTCCAACAAAGCTGAAAATTCCTCCAGATCGGCTGCCTGTAGTAACTGTTCGGTGACGGCATCGATCGCAGGCACGATCGTATCTGTTTCCTTATGTTGTTTGTAGTAAGAGCTTATTGCCGATTTACTGCTTTGTTTTTTATTCAGGTAAACGAAATACAGCTGCGCAGAAAATTCAGGATTGAAATCGACCGTCCTGATTTTCGGTTTTCGGTTTTGCAGTTGATATAAAACAGGCTGATTGTGCTGTGCGCAGGCAATATCATAACCGCTGCCCCCAAAACTGTTTTTAAGTAATACAAAGGCATCAATATTGAGCCATTGCGCAATGTTATTGATCAGTGTAGAGGAGGTGCCAAATCCCCATGATCTCGGAAAGGTCAGATTTGTGGTCACAGAATAACCTTCCGCAGCGAGGAACGAAGGATCGATTTTCCAGGCTTCGTGCAGGATTTCTATCAGCGTATCCCGTACCGGATTATTTCCCGGAATACATTTTCCTGAAATGTCACTAAAACTGATAACATCCCCGAACCAAATTGCACCATCATGATCATGGCTTTTCCAGAAGATTTGTTTCCCGGAGCCACTTTCAACAACTAAATCCTGTCCGGATTTTGTGGGCAAAGCCAAAGCCATGGCGCCATCAAGCACCAGGTATTCCCCTGTGAGCATGAGCTTTCCGTTGCTGTAAAAACGCTGTGACAATTAGTTGTTTCTTAAGTTTTTGATATAATCCACTACAGCGGCATGCGACACCGCGTTTTTACTGAAATGTTTCGTGATAACTTCCCGTTCTTCAGCCGAGGCATCAAACTGGTTGATAATGTTGTTGAGGTGCATTTTCATATGCCCCTGTTGTATTCCCGTTGTTGTAAGTGACCGCAGTGCGGCGAAATTCTGTGCGAGGCCCACCGCCGCCGTAATCTGCATCAATTCCGGAGCAGAAGGTTTCTCTAATAATTCATGGCAGAATTTCACCAGTGGATGTAACGTCGTCAACCCACCGACGGTTCCCAAAGCCAATGGAACTTCGAGCGAGAAATGAAAGACACCGTTTTCAATCCACGCATCGGAAAGGCTTGTATATCGACCGCGCCTTGCAGCATAAGCATGAACACCGGCTTCCACGGCGCGAAAGTCATTTCCGGTCGCGACCACTACTGCATCGATGCCGTTCATGATGCCTTTATTGTGTGTCACGGCACGGAACGGCTCGGCCTTCGCAATGTTAACCGCCTGAACGAATTTTTCGGCAAAAAGCTGCCCATCGTCTATATTCTTTTCTCTTAAATCATCAATCGGACAGCTGACTTCCGCCTTTACGATACAATTGGGGACATAGTTGGACAATATGCTCATCACCACCTGAATTTCTTTTTCGGTATCAGAAAAACCGCCGAATTGATTGGCTTTCTCTTTCAGCGTCTGCGCAAATTGCTCGAGGCAGGAATTGATGAAATTCGCACCCATAGAATCTTTGGTTTCAAACGTGGCGTGAAGCTGGTAGTAATTCTCAATTAAATCCGTCTTGTCGCGAAGTTCAATGTCCAATATGCCGCCGCCGCGCAATTGCATGTTTTTGGTGATGCGTTGCGTGTCAGTGAAAAAGTCAGGTTTAATGTTGTCGAAAAAGTCCCGGAGCTTTGACTTTTCGCCGTTAAACATAAAATGCACCTGTCCGATTTTTTCAGTATTGATGACCGTTGTCTTAAAACCGCCACGGGTGGACCAGAATTTAGCGGATTTGGCCGCTGCCGCTACGACCGAGCTTTCCTCAATCGCCATGGGCACCGTATGGAATTTGCCGTTGATCAGGAAATTCGGCGCAATTCCGAGCGGGAGGTAAAAGTTCGAGACCGTGTTTTCAATGAATTCGTCGTGGAGCTGCTGCAGTTTTTCATCAGCATTCCAGTATGATTTTACAAGCGTTTCGGCCGCTTCGGCATCGGCAAAATAATTTTTCGCAATCAGCTTGATTTTTTCTGCTTTGGATAATTTCGAAAATCCTGAAATGGCTTCGTTCATTGGTGTGCTATTGAATTCACTGCAAAGATAACTTTTCGTTAAAATAATAAAGGTACAGACCCTTTTTTTATCGGAAGAACTGCTGTCGGATGAAAGAAAAAAGCCACGCCAAACTTATCAACAACGTCTGTTTTTTAACATCACAGATTTTTATGAGGCAAATTCAAGGCGTATTTTTAGAAAAAAAGCCATGCAGGAGGAAAGCCAGTATATTAAGGGAAGGGGCGCGCAAAAAAATGTACGCAACCGCTTTTTTGCGGAATCTTATGAGATGTGCGATGATTTCCTTAATTATTGTGAAGCGGAAGGGGACAAACCAGACGACAACCGTACGCAGTACCTTGAGGTATTTCCTAAAAGCATCGTCAACAAGGTCGAAAGCCCGGATGTAGGAATGGAATTCTCGATGAATGCTTACCAGGGTTGCGAGCATGGCTGTATTTACTGTTATGCGAGGAACAGCCATGAA
>CALRKC020000417.1:0-3065 GCA_943367895.1 Erythrobacter sanguineus
CCTACGCCGTACGATGAGGCTGTGAGCCTGGTATGGTATCTCGAAAATGTATTTTATTATACGGCCGGCGAAATGGTCGAATACATCCACAGGAATATTTTTAAGCAGGAGGACAATGATAACCCGATCGTTAATTTCGGTTTCTGGCCAGGCGGTGACCGCGACGGAAATCCTTTTGTCACGACCGATATTACACTCAGGGTTGCAGACCGTCTGCGTACCTCGCTTTTCCGATGCTATTACAATGAAATACGAAGTTTAAAACGCAAGCTAACCTTTTATGAAGTAGATGTTTTGATTACTGAAATTGAATTAAAGCTTTATGATTCAATCCACAGTAATACCAATGAGATTTTCATCACATTGGAAGCATTTAACCACAAACTGAACGTGATTAAGGACATTATAAAAACGAAACACCAGTCCTTGTATCTCGACGATCTGCAATTGCTGATCTGCCGCGTAAACCTGTTTGGTTTTCATTTTGCATCATTGGACATCCGTCAGAACAGTAAAATACACAACGCAGTTTTCAATGAGATTTCAAAGCATGGAATATACATTTCGGGGGATTACGCTTCCGCAGATGATACGCAGAAAGCAGCTATGCTGAAAAAAATAAAACCCGGAATCAATCCGGACGATTTTGAGGATATCACAAAGTCAACGCTGGAGTCCGTTTATGCAATGAAGTCCATACAGCAGCGAAATGGCGAACGTGGCTCAAACCGTTACATCATCAGCAATAATGAAAGTGCGTTGGACGTACTTCAGACATTGGCATTATTCGGCCTGTGTGGCTGGCAAAATCCTGCAGTTGATATTGTACCGCTGTTTGAGGTGATTGATGATTTGCGTAATGCCAGATCGGTTATGGAGGAACTATACAATAACGAGACGTATAAAAGGCATCTGCAGCAGCGAAATAATACGCAAACCGTAATGCTTGGTTTTTCTGACGGTACCAAAGACGGAGGCTATTTGATGGCAAACTGGAGCATTTATAAAGCTAAGGAAGCTATTACTGAGGTTTCAAGACAGTACGGAGTCGATGTTGTGTTTTTTGACGGTCGCGGCGGACCTCCGGCTCGTGGTGGCGGAAAAACGCATAAATTCTATGCGTCACTTGGTCCTGAAATTGAAAACAAGGAAATCCAGATTACCATCCAGGGACAAACCATCAGTTCGAATTTCGGCATTATGGATTCCTGCCGTTACAACCTCGAAAACCTTTTGACTGCAGGCATTGCCAATCAGATTTTCAACAAGGACGAGAACCTGCTTACGGATTCGGATAAACGTATGTTGGATGAGCTGGCCGAAAAAGGGTTTGAGAAATATTCCGGATTTAAAAAACATCCTAAATTCATACCCTACCTGGAACAGGTCAGTACACTTAAATACTTCGCAAAAGCCAACATCGGCAGCCGGCCGGCCAAGAGAAGTAATTCGGAGCAATTGGATTTCTCAGAACTGCGCGCCATACCCTTTGTAGGTTCCTGGAGCCAGTTGAAGCAGAACGTACCCGGTTTTTTCGGCGTTGGGACAGCGTTAAAACACTTTGAGGAAACAGGCAGGTGGCAGGAAATACAGCAGCTTTTTGACAATTCCCTCTTTGTCAGGACACTGCTGGAAAACAGCATGATGTCTTTGGCGAAATGTTTTTTCCCGTTGACCGCTTATATGAAAGACGATGCCGAGTTTGGAGCGTTCTGGACGATAATTCATGAAGAATTTCAGTTAACCAAAAGATTACTGCTCAAAATAGCCGGCCACAATCAGTTAATGGAGAATTACCCGGACGGGAAAGGATCGATAGAAATGCGCGAACACATCGTAATTCCGTTACTGACGATACAGCAGTATGCCTTGCTGCGGATTAAGGAATTGAATTCGGCAGGCGATCCGGATAAAAGCCTGATTTCCGTTTATGAAAAAATTGTAACGCGTTCGCTTTTCGGAAATACGAACGCCAGCAGAAATTCGGCTTAATGAATTGAAAATCAAAGATTATAAACCAAAAATACATGAGATCATCGACTTTACCGGTAAACGAATACGCTTCGTTCTATACAAATTACATTAACGTGCTGAATGACGTTCACCTTATGGAGGAACTGGAAATCAGCCTGCACGATTTTATTCGTTTCGTACAGGACATCCCGATGGATAAATTTGATTACCGTTATGCCGAGGGCAAATGGACCATAAAAGACATCATCCTGCACCTGACGGACGCTGAAAGGGTTTTCAGCTACCGTGCGCTGCGGTTTGCGAGACAGGATAACACGCCTTTACCCGGTTTTGACGAAAACAGTTATGTTGATGCTGCCAACGCAGGAAGCAGGTCTATCCAGGATTTGCTCAGCGAGTTATCGATTGTACGACACAGTTCTATGTCGCTTTTTAAGAGTTTCTCGGAAGAACAGCTTACAACCATGGGGATCGCATCTGACGTAGCGATTTCTGTCCGCGCCCTTGGATTTGTTATCATCGGGCATATGAAACACCACCAGCGTATATTTAAAGAACGGTATTTGTAAGCGTTTCAGACCAGATTTCAAATTTTCTTTCAAACGGCATTGTATTTGCCGGGCTTGTTGAGGGCATGACGTGAAATTGGATTCCGTCAACTGCGCCAATATGTTTGATGAAATATTTGTGACTTTCTTTTCCGTTGAATAACAGGTGCCTGATATTTGGAAATTCGCTGAATAATCCCTCAAAATCATTAACCTGGTGGTTCCGGATATTGATATCAAGGCTGCCTTCGCGTTCGCAATGCTGCAACACATCCCATACGCCAATATTGTTTTGCAATAATAGTGCAACCCTGTCTTCAAATAAATCCGGCACCGGCAACTGGTTAAAATGCGTAAAAAAAATCCGCCAGAAATGGTTTTGTTTGTAAGCATAATATTCCTGCTTTGCCAATGAAGTGGCGCCTGGCATCGTCCCGAGAATCAGTGTATGTGTGGTTTTATTGACGAAAGGAGGGAAGGAGGATATCATTTTAATAAATTCACAATTGACAATTGATAATTTACGCAATTATCTGAATTAAA
>CALRKC020000418.1:0-3056 GCA_943367895.1 Erythrobacter sanguineus
GAACAGTATGATTTTCGTAGCGATGTCGCTTGGAATCGGATTCTCTACAGCCATTACGCCAATAGTGGGTGAGGGCGACGTAGAGCAGGATACCGGGAAAATCCGTTCCGCATTCCATCACGGATTGTTCCTGTGTACGATTTTAGGAATATTGCTGTTCCTGCTCGTGGTTTTGGCGAAACCTATTATGGAATTGCTGCAACAGCCTGAGGAAGTGATTGTGTTGGCAAAACCTTATCTTGACTGGGTCGCGTTTTCTTTGGTGCCATTGATCATTTACCAGGGTTACAAGCAATTTGCGGACGGTTTGTCAATGACGAAGTTTTCGATGTACGCTATTGTAATGGCCAATATCGTCCACATCGGGATTAATTATTGCTTAATATACGGCGTATGGATTTTTCCCAAAATGGGCATAGTCGGCGCGGCCCTGGGAACGGTAATCTCAAGAATATTAATGGTAGTTTTTATGCATATCATCTTGTCACGCCAGGAAAGGCTGAAATCGTATTTCAGCGGATTCACCTTTGCGGAAATTAAAAAGAGTATGCTGAAGAAGATTATCAGCCTGGGCCTGCCATCAGCCATGCAGATGATGTTCGAAGTGGTGCTTTTCACAGCCGCGATATGGCTTTGCGGAAACATTGGAAAGACGAGCCAGGCGGCAAACCAGATTGCGTTGAGCCTTGCTTCGTTTACATTCATGTTTGCGATGGGATTGAGTGTCGTCTCTATGATCCGGGTAAGTAACCAACGTGGTTTGCAGGATTATAAGCACCTGATTGTCGTAGCGCGTTCGATATTCTTATTGTCTATTATTATAGAGATTGTTTTTGCAATATTATTCATCGCTTTCCACCAAAGCCTGCCATACCTGTTCCTGAATATGGACAATACCTTACAGGTAACCGACAATGCGGAGGTAGTTGCTATCGCATCGAAACTGCTGATTGTTGCAGCGGTCTTCCAGATTTCAGATGGCATTCAGGTGGTGGTATTGGGCGCTTTACGCGGCTTACAGGATGTCAAAATACCTATGTACATCACTTTTGTAGCCTACTGGGTTATCGGTTTTCCAATCTCATGGTATTTAGGAGAGCATACCGCACTTAAAGCCACCGGGGTATGGATTGGATTATTGGCCGGTCTAACAGCCGCCGCATTATTTTTGTATATTCGCTTTCATTTTCTCACTAAGAAAATGAGACAATATGATAATTAGAAAAATAGATAATGATAATCGGATGCTTTTAATTATCTCATTTTCTAATTGATTCATTACCTAATTAAAAAAACATGGACTTACCAAAATTCGTACTGGCAGACAATTCTGATTTTCCCGAAGATATTTTTATCATCCACCTCGACTATCCGCGATTTATCATCAATCTCAAAGATGATGAAGTGGAGATTATGGAAGAGGCAGAAGACCTCGATGAAGCCGAACTCAATGCCGAAATGGAAAGCCTCATACAACAGGCAAATGATTTCTATGACCGGGAAATGGAACGGTACGAAGGAGAGAATTAGATAATGAGATAATAATTGAGTAATTGAAAAATGCCTGACCGGATTAAGCTTTCCAATGGCATTATCTCATTTTTTAATTATCACATTTTCTAATTGATTTGTCAATAACTTTCAAAATTTCTTTTTCAGCGGAAACGGAAAAAAATTATGTTTGTGTTCTGAATCAAAAAACAATTAAAAGATGAAAAGAATTATCTATGGGTTTTTATTGTTCTCCGCAGGCCTTCTGGCAGTTTCCTGTGGCTCGGAAGACAGCAATGAGGAAATTTTAAAGTACACGACCGACAAGACGCTGGCAATCGTAAAGGTGAACCTGCAGCAGCTGGACAAAAAGCTTCCCAAAGACGAGATTTTGAAAGACGAGTCAGGGAATTTTTCGGAAAAAGATAAGGAAAAGCTGAAACTCTTCATGAATGCCGATGAAAATGGTATTGATGTCGAGAAACCGCTTTACATGGTGACAGACCAGAGTAAGGATGGTTTTACATTCTCTTTTTTTGGATGGTTGACCAACCCGGCCAAATTTGAAGCCAATTTTTCTAAAATCAGCGGTACCAAAATCAAGATTGATGATGCTAAAAACCTGATTTACTCCAACGATAACCTCATTGGTGCCATTAACGACCATATGATTGTGCTTTCCCAAAACGTAAGTAATCCTATGAACAGTATGTATGGAGGCGCAAGAGGCAATGCTCAGGGTCCTGCAAATGATCAATTCTACGCTGATTTATGGAAAAGAAAGCCACTCGACAATAAAAACGCTGTGGAACAGATTAAAAAGTCACTGGAGTCAGAATCTGATGTAAGTTCATGGATTAACCTCTATGGCATGATCAATACTTTCTCAAAAGGCTACATCGAAACCCTTGCTGTGGATCGGGTGCTTAAAGGAGCCGGTATGGGCTTCAGCCTGAATTTTGGCGAAGGTAAGATTGAGGCAAAAGCAAACACTTTCTTTAATGACGAACTCAAGAAACTTGTTGAGAAATATTATAAAGGCAAAGCAATCGATTATAACATTGTGAAAAGTGTTGATATCGATCGCAGCAAAAGTTACGCAGTCGGATATATGAGCCCTGATTTTTTCAGGTATTTCATAAAACAGGCCGGTGTTGAAACGATGGCAAACAACTTTTTGGAATCAAAGAATCTGACAGTCGAGGAAATTACAAATGCCCTCAGCGGGAACTATGCTTTCATACAGTTCAGGGAAGATAAATCGGAAGCTCAACCCGTACCTGAAGTGGATGAGTACGGTTACCCTGTTCCTTATTTTCCGCAGCCTAAAATGTTACTGGCATTGGGAATCAATGGCGCTAAGGCTAAGAAAATTGTTGACCTGATCAATGCAGAGCCGATGCTGACGCAAAATGCAAAAGTTTACAACAACAGCCAAATGTTGGTGATATCCAATGATGAAAAGGCTATGGAGATGGTGAAAACCAATAAAGTTGCGGTAAACAGTACCTTAAAAAAGAAGTCGGATGTCACTGCGTACAGCTGGTCTGACTCTGAAGATGTTA
>CALRKC020000419.1:0-3049 GCA_943367895.1 Erythrobacter sanguineus
ATTGATTGTTCCGGATTTACACAGATGGTCTATAAGCTCAACGGCTATCAATTGTTACGCGATGCGTCGCAGCAGGCAACGCAGGGAGAAGCCCTGAGCTTTATTGAAGAAAGCGAGCCTGGTGACCTGGCTTTTTTTGATAATGAGGAGGGAAATATCATTCATGTCGGGATTATCATGAAAGACAATTATATCATCCATGCCAGCGGAAAGGTCCGGATAGACAGGCTGGATCACCTTGGAATCTACAACGCCGAAACCAACCGGCATACGCATAAACTCAGGGTAATTAAGAAAATAATATAAAAAAAAGCCTGCATTCATTTCAATGCAGGCTTTTTATCAGTTAAGCAAAAAATTATTGTTTTAATGTGGCTTTCAGTGCGGCCGCTTTATCGTCCATTTCCAACGCCCTGTATACACTTATAAGCGATTTTTTCACGTCGTCGTTACTAGGATCTATCGCAATACTTTTTTCAAGATAGTTGATTGATTCTTTAAGTACTGTTTCTCTTTTTGATTTTAGCTGATCATACTTCTTGTTATCTGCCGCAGAGCTCCCAAGTTTATTCATCTCATCCAAAATTGTTGTTGCAAGGTCAAGTTTCAGCTTGGCCATACTAAAGTTTGCATCCTTATTGTTTGGGTTGATCTCAAGGGTCCTCTTGAAAAACTTCTCACCAGCTTCAAAATCGTTGTTATTGTAGCTGACGATACCCAGGTTCATGATTAAGGTTTCGTTATTGGGATCTTTGTCCACAATCTGACTAATCAGCTTTTTGTAGGTCTCAAAGTCATTTGCCTGATAGTATAGATTGGCTTCAGTTAACGCAAGATAAGCATCATCAGGGCTTGCTTTACGCGCTTCAACAACAAGTGCTTTAGCCTGATCTCCCTGATTTCGCTTTATCAGGATGCTTACAATTTGTTTCAGGATTTCCCCTCTTCTCGAGATGATATGTTCTTCGGTTGGCTTCTCATAACCATCTCTCAACGCAGCATCCCTGTCCTTTTTAGTCTCAAAATACTGCTTTACATGCGTATCCTTCTTCTCTGCAAAATAATCTGTTCTTTCGCCTGTATAATTTAAATCCTTTAGTTTATTCAGGTAAAGCAGCGCATTGTCATCATCTTCCGCCGCAAAGGCAGTATTGGCGGCATTATAAAGAAATTCCTGATCTCCGCTAAGCTCATAATAAGCATAAAACTTCCTGGAAGCCTCTTTATACCTCTTTGCGCTGTAATCGGCGAAAGCTTCACTTCTGAGGCCATTAGTTGCCATTAATTGATTTACCTGTGCCTGTGAAGTGTATTTAGATTTCCCGGCTTTGGTTTCAATGTCGGCCATACTTTTGTATGCCTGAGCAGCTGCGAGGTAATTTTTACCTGGCTCCACACCTTTTTGGGCAAGCCCTGAATACAAATTCCCTTTCAGGAAATAGAATTGTGCACGGTCATCATCGGTTGCCAACAAAGCTTCCGCTTCCTTCAGACTTGTCTCCGCCGCTGCCGGATTGTTACCTTCAATGGCTTTTCTTGCAGCTTTCAGCTGGTCTTTCTGGGCAAATGAGCCTGCAGAAAATAACAGGGCTGAAGTTAATATTACAAATTTAGTTTTCATATAAATTCATTTTAATTTACTATTCCTCGATGTCGAGCTCGTTATCTGAAACCGGGCTGTCATCCTCTGATATTTCTGAAATTGAATCGGTCGCTTCAAGTGATCTTCCTTCGGCCGACGCATCTTCGACAGCACCTTCCAACGCTTCTACTTCATCTTCTTTCATTACTTTGGTTACTGCCGCAATCGAATCATTTCCTTTGATGTTAATGAGCCTCACTCCTTGTGTAGCGCGTCCCATAACCCTCAAATCCTCGACCGCCATCCTGATCGTTAGCCCGGATTTATTGATAATCATCAGGTCATCGGCATCGGTAACGCTATTAATTGAAACAAGTTTACCGGTCTTTTCGGTGATATTCAAGGTTTTAACCCCTTTCCCGCCGCGATTCGTAACCCGGTATTCCTCAAGGCTTGAACGCTTACCATAACCATTTTCAGCTACCACAAGAATCTCGCTGTTCATGTCATTTACGGTAACCATACCAATCACTTCATCTTTATCATCCTGGAGTGTAATACCGCGCACACCTGATGCGGTCCTTCCCATAGGACGGGTCTTGCTTTCTTCAAAACGGACCAGTTTACCTGATTTTACCGCAACCAAAACCTGACTTTCACCATTGGTTAATTTGGCTTCTAATAGTTCGTCGTCTTCACGGATCGTAATCGCGGCAACACCGTTAACCCTTGGACGGGAATACTGCTCCAGTGAAGTTTTCTTAACCTGGCCCTGTTTGGTCACCATAATGAGATAATGACTGTTGATATAATCCTGATCTTTCAAATCCTGTGTACAGATAAATGCTTTTACCTTGTCGTCATTCTCAATATTGATAAGATTCTGAATGGCGCGGCCTTTGCTCGTTTTACTTCCTTCGGGAATTTCATAAACACGCATCCAGAAACACTTCCCTTTTTGGGTAAAGAACAGCATGTACTGGTGATTTGTGGCCACATACATGTGCTCAAGGAAATCCTGATCACGTGTCCCGGCGCTCTTCTGCCCTACTCCACCACGGTTTTGGGTTTTATATTCGGACAATGGGGTTCGTTTGATATAGCCTGCATGGGAAATCGTGATGACCACATTTTCGTCGGCAATCAGATCCTCAATACTGACATCACCACCGGAATATTCGATTTGTGAACGACGTTCGTCACCGTACTTGTCGCGTATTTCAGTGAGCTCTTCTTTAATAAGCTCCATGCGAAGTTCTTTGCTGGCAAGCAATGCTTTCAAGTGCTCAATCAGTTTCATGATTTCCTCATACTCAGCACGCAGTTTGTCCTGCTCTAATCCCGTCAACTGACGCAGACGCATTTCAACAATGGCCTTGGATTGGATATCTGAAAGGCTGAAGCGCTCCATCAATCGTTCACGTGCCTGATCCGTATTGGCAGAACCACGGATAATTGCAATCACTT
>CALRKC020000420.1:0-3042 GCA_943367895.1 Erythrobacter sanguineus
CTACTGAAGGTATTGCAGTTTTAAAGGCAAAGAACACGGCGATCCTTAAAGAACTCCACAACACACTGGCAATCTCCTTTTCAGGGGTCAAAGATTATCACACCGCCCTTGACTACTACAAAAGAGCAGCAGCATTAACCACCGATAGCCTTTCACTGAAAGTTATTGTAAATAATATAGCATATACCTACAGCCTTATGGGTAATCACGTTAAAGCGGAAAAACTGCTCATGGGATTAACCAAATCAACCGCAATCAACAACGATACATATTACAAGGCGATGGTCCTCGATAATCTCGGATACATTAAGCTTAAATACGATAACGCTGACGGACTCCCATTGATAAGGGAAGCACTGGACATAGCAATCGAAACGAATGACATTGAAAGCCAGCCTGGGATTTACCTTCACCTTGCCGAGGCCTACGAAGAGCTTCTCCCTGCCGCAAGTTTAAATTTTTATCGGCAAGCTTACGCAGCCGCCACGAAAGTCAACAGCATTGACAACAGGATTTTAGCGTTACAAAAACTCTCACTGTTGGCAGCCGGAAGTAATGCCAAAAAATATGCAGGTATTTATTTTCGATTAAGCGACAGCATTGGCGAAGTGCGCCTTCAGGCAAAAAACCAATTCATCAAATGGAAATACGATTTTTCAGAAATTAACAAGGAAAATATAGAAAATCAGAACAAGTTGAAACTGACGAATCTGCAAAAAGAGAGAAATAATATCGTTTATTTTCTGTCCATATGTCTTTTAATAGTTTCCGCTGTTTTCTTGTATTTTGCACTTCGCTCACGATACAAAAAGGAAAAATTAAAGGAAATTTACAATACGGAAACCCGCATCGCCAAGAAACTCCATGATGAACTCGCCAATGACGTTTTCCACACCCTGTCATTTGCAGCGGTAAAAAACCTGGCTGAGGGAGAAAATAAAGAACAATTGCTCGACGATCTGGAAAGCATCTACCGCAGGACCAGGAACGTATCCAAAGAAAACAGTACAATAGACACCGGCCCTGATTTTGAGAACCACCTTAAGGAATTGCTTAATGGCTTCAATGACGGACAAATCAATGTGCTGCAACAGGGAATCGACAGCCTACGATGGACAAACGTTAATGATAATGCCAAAATAACTATATACCGTATTATCCAGGAATTGCTGATTAACATGAAGAAACACAGTCAGGGCACACTTGCTGTATTTGTTTTCGAAACATTCGATGGATTGCTGGCAATTACTTACAGTGATAACGGAATCGGGATGCCGCACCCCAAACCACAATCGGGAAATGGACTGCAGAATGTGGAAAACCGTATTCGCGCGATGCGTGGAACCTTTACTTTTGAAAATGGGCCTGAGAAAGGCTTTAGATTCAGTTTTAAAATTCCAATTAAAAAGTAACGCATATGTTTCAGAAAGTTATTGCCGCAGAAGATCTTGACACAATCAATTTCACACTTGAACAGGTATTGAAAGACCTTGAGATACCTGAGATAGAGCAGGTAAAATATTGTGACGATGCCATGATCAGGATTAGGAAGGCCAAACAGGAAGGCAATCCATTTGAACTGCTGATTACCGACCTGTCCTTCAAAGAGAGCCATCGTGCAAATGAAAACCTCAAATCAGGCGAAGCCCTTATAGAAGCCGCGAAGCGTTATCAGCCGGATCTGAAAATTATCATACTGTCTATTGAAGACAGGCCGTATCTGATCAAAAACCTTTTCAGCGATTATGAAATCAACGGCTATGTTGTAAAAGGCAGGAATTCCATAGCCGAACTAAAGAAGGCCATACATACGCTATCGGAAGGCGGTGACCAATTCCTCTCACAGGAAATCTCACATGTACTCCGCGACAACAGCATACAGGAAATCGAGCCTTACGACAGGCAACTGCTCAAGGAGATCGCGAAAGGACTGACACAAAAGGAAATCGCACTGCATTTTCAAAAGACAGGAGTAACACCCAGCAGCGAGAGTTCGATTGAAAAACGCATTAACAGATTAAAAATCTGCCTCAAAGCCAATAATAATGTCAACCTGATCGCCATTGCCAAGGACTTGGGCCTGGTATAAACTTTAATGTCGTTGTGGGAAGCCGTAAAGATGTTGCAGATTAATGCTTTAGGTTTGGTGCTTATTAACCAAAACTAAAACAAATGAGAACATTAAACTACGCAACATTATTCCTGATTTCCCTGGGATTTATGTCCTGTAAGGGTGTAAGCTATTACCAGGTGTACAAAACAAAGTCGTCAACCATCACAAGTACCGGTGATAAAACGATGCATTATGAAGACAGCCAGTGCCGTATTGATTACAATTTGTGGGCAGACAAAGGCGACGCCGGATTTACGTTCTATAACAAGACAGAGGAAACCATCTACATTGCATTGGATGAGAGTTTCTATGTCTTAAACGGTATGGCGTACGATTATTATCAGAACCGTTCGTTTACAAATGCCCAGTCCACAGTTGCGCAAACGGCAAGAACAACGGGAATTGCACAATTGGGATGGTTGTCGTTATACAATACTGCTTCTAAGACGACCACTTCGGGCAGCTCGAACTCGACAACAGTTGCAGAAGCAAAAATCATTTCCATTCCTTCCAAAACGGCAAAGCGGATCTCTGAATTTGATATCAACCGAACGCTGTTCAGGGATTGTGACCTGTATCTTTATCCTACCTCCCGTCAGGTGACCAGTAAAAACTTTTCAGGTGACAATTCGCCATTGCAATTTTACAACATCATTGCCTATAAAGTGGGAACCCGGGAAACACTCACAAAAGTGAGGAATGAATTTTATGTTTCTGAAATTACAAACTATCCCGAAAAAGACATCACCAAGATGATCAGAAGCGAGTTTTGCAATGAAAAGTCCCCGAGAGCCAGTTTGGTATTTACGGAAATATCCCCTGATAAATTCTATCTGCACTACATAAAGCCGAAGGACGATAATTCAAAACATTAATTGGATTTCAAGCAGAATTTTAACTCCTTTACGGAAAACCGTAAGGGAGTTGTT
>CALRKC020000421.1:0-3041 GCA_943367895.1 Erythrobacter sanguineus
CGTTACTATAAAATGACGTTTTCCATGGATACGCCGGGCGGAAACATGAGTTTTGATTCTGAGAAAAAAGACAGCGCGGATCCATTTTCGGCGATCATGGGAGCGATATCAGATAAGCCTTTTACGCTGAAAATCACTGCAGATGGAAAAGTCACGGAAGTCAAAGGATTGGACACTGTTTTTAACGACGCTATTAAGCAATTTGACACACTTGACGAAGGAATGAAGCAGCAGATCATGGGGCAATTGCAACAGTCCTACGGCGATGAATCGCTGCGTACAAATATGGAAACATCATTTGCCGTATATCCCGGCAAGCCTGTTTCAAAAGGGGATAAATGGACGGTAAAGACAAAAATGCCATCGGCAAATGCAGATGTTGAAACGGTTTACGAATTGACTGAAATAACCCCCGAATATTATATACTGAAAGGCAACGCGAAAGTTACTTCGGCCGCTGAGACAAAGAAGAGTGAGACGCCGGAAATGAGCAATGTCAGCGGGACAATGGTTTCTGACCTTAAGCTGAATAAAAAAACCGGCTGGATTTCAGCGTCTGTGGTTAATCAGGAAATAAAAGGTGTTGTAGACGTGGAAGGCAATGAACTTCCGGTTGCTATGAAGAACAAGCTGACCGTATCCGGCAATAAATAATTACAGGATTTCAAACGCATCACGATCTTTAAGAAAAGACAGTTTAGAACGCATTTCAAGCATCGGTCCTTTTTGCAATTCCGCAAGCAGGACCGTTTCTTTTTCTGCAACTTCAACCAGCGGATTACCCAGGAAATCGAAAACCTGCGAATGACCGGTATATTCGTGTCCATTTGCATCTTCGCCGACGCGATTGACACCAACAACATAACACATATTTTCGATTGCCCTTGCCTTTAAAAGCGCGTCCCAGGCCATAATTCTTGGTTTAGGCCAATTGGCGACATACAATACGGCATCAAAGTTTTCGGTATTTCTGGAAAAAACAGGAAAGCGCAGGTCGTAACACACCAGCAGACAGATTTTAAACGCCCTGTAATCGACGATCACCCTTTCCTGCCCCCTTGTGTATACTTTATCCTCTCCCGCCAGCGAAAACAGGTGCCTTTTGTCGTAATGCATTACCTCACCGGACGGGAAGACAAAAAGAAACCGATTGTAGTAATTTTTATTTTCCTGAATGATTACGCTTCCGCAGATGGCAAAATTGCCGCCGGAAGCCAGGGATTTCATCCATTGAACGGTTTCGCCATCCATTTTTTCGGCAATATTCTCGGGATGCATGGAAAATCCGGTAGTAAACATTTCAGGAAGCACAACCAAATCTACATCTTCGGTAATGGAATTGATCTTCTCCTGAAGATGCTTTCGGTTTGCCGCTGCATTTTCCCAAATCAAGGATGTCTGAATTAAGGCTGTTTTCATTCGCTAATCCGCTAATTATCTCATTATCTAATTGTAATCTCATCAATAAAAATAAACGCATCGCCGCCATAACCCTGATGCCATTCCGGAAGTGCGCCATAGTTATAGGCTTTTACCCTTATATAACGGGCATTTACGGGATTGATACTGCTTTTGAAATCGATGATTTTGGTATCAGTAACCTTCGGATCCAAAGTGTTTTCGATGGTTTTAACCAAATTGAAGTTGATGTTATCAGTAGAAGTATAGAATTCAACTTTCGTTGGCATCAAAATCCACGATCTTGAATCCTGAAGGAAGTCAGCGGAAACTTCTGAAACCTTTTGCTCTTTTTGCAAATCAACAACCGCTTCAAAATCCTGTGACTGATAGCCCTGCCAGTCGCCTTTACGCCAGTTGTCAGAACCGTTGATGCCATCAATCAGGCCTTCAGGGCCGCCTGCAGAATACTGGCGGTTGTATTTCGATTTGATGTCGATGGTGTAGTTGTTGGGTTTTTTGAAGAAGGTGGCTGAAATCGTGTCGCTTTCATTATGGCCTTCCAAATCCTGACGGCTGTAGGCGTAAATTGTAGTGGATTTGTCAATTTCAAAAGGGCCTGAATACAATTGAAATTCTTTTTGGACCCCTGTTTTATAAAAAATCATCGGATCCCTAAACCTCTTATCTTTTAGTCCGTTATCAATTTCGACGCTGAGTTTCTCCTGAAACGACTTATTTTTTGCACTGATCACAGGAACAGGCAGAATTTCAGGGTAACCCATATCAACACTTCCATACTTATCAGGGCTGATTCCGAAGTGTTGCAGTTTGTTCTCTTTATCTAATTCCTTAGTCGTGCCGTCTTCAAAATGTACTTTAATATTAGTGAAATAGGGTTTTGTCACGGTCCATTCTGCATTTCCCGGACTGACATTGTAAATACCCATGGCGCTTAATACATACCACGCGCTCATTTGTCCACAATCCTCATTTCCGATTAATCCGTCAGGAGCGTTTGTGTAGAAGTTATTGAGGATAAATTGGATTTTTTCATTCGCTTTCTCCGATTTGCCTATGTAATTGTAAAGGTAAGCCATATGATGTGACGGTTCATTCCCCTGCGCATATTGCCCTATCAGTCCGGTAACGTCAGCCTGTTCCCGGCCAGTCGTACGGGAATCACTGTTAAACATCTCGTCGAGTTTGGCTTCAAATTTGGCTGCCCCGCCATAGGCTTCAATCATACCGGGAATGTCCTGTGGCACGAAAAAGGAATAATGCCACGAATTGCCTTCAGTGAAATTGTTGTCGATTTCCCTTTGGTCAAACGGCGTTTTCCAGCCGCCATTTTTTTTGGGGCGCATGGAAAGCGTTTCTCCATCGAAAATATTTTTCCAGTTTTTGGAACGTTTCATAAAATACTCGTAGTCTTGTTTTTTGCCAAGTTTCAGCGCCATTTGCGCAATACACCAGTCGTCATAGGCATATTCCAGTGTTTTTGATACACTTTCATGTTCATCATCAATTGAAATAAAGCCGTTTTTCTTATAAGCATCCAAACCCAGATGATCCAGCATTGCACTGTGTTTAGCCGCTTCAAATGCTTTTTCATAATCAAAACCCTTGATGCCTTTTGCCAT
>CALRKC020000422.1:0-3039 GCA_943367895.1 Erythrobacter sanguineus
GTATCGTTCCATGAAAATGCCGATGTGGCGTTATATCCGATGTTTGCCGAAAACAGGCGGAAGGAGCGTCGTGAGGACATTCTTGACCTGCTCGAAGAAAAAGGTTTTTCCATCGAGAATATTATAGATTACACCGAAGCCGAAAATGACGGATATTTCCTTGAAGGCACCGGAAGTATTCTTTTGGACCGTGCGAACAGCAAAGCCTATTGTGCATTATCGCCGCGCGCTGATGAGGAATTGTTTATAGAATTCTGTGAGGATTTCGATTTACACCCGATCATATTTGAAGCGTTCCAAACCGTAAACGGGGAACGCAAGCTGATCTACCACACCAATGTAATGATGTGCCTTGGCGAAACCTTTGCAGTCATTTGCGCCGATTGTATTGATGATAAGAAAGAACGCAAAATGGTACTTGACAGCCTGAAGGATGACGGCAAGGACATAATCCTGATTACGGAGGCCCAGGTCAATAATTTTGCAGGGAATATGCTTGAGGTTAAAGGTACCGGTGATAAGAAATTACTGGTGATGAGCAAAGCGGCACACGAAAGCTTAACGGACAGACAAATCGCTCAAATTGAGAAACACGCCACCATTCTGAGCTCAAGCCTCGATACAATTGAGGCCTGCGGTGGTGGAAGTGCAAGGTGCATGATGGCGGAGATCTTTCTGCCGAGAGCGTAATTTGGGAAACGCTAAAATGAAAAATCCAAATTCTAATGGCTACTCCGCTGGAATTTGGATTTTTTTTTTGATTGAATATATCTTATTTGACGAAGCTGTCAATAATCTGATCGCTCTCTGCCTTGGCAGCATTCGCTTTCAGGTCGAATAAGTGCTCATACAGGAAGGCATCTTTTACCTTGGTTTCAAGATTCAGGTCTTTTTTACGATTGTATACGGTTTGCCATTTGTCGCGAACATTTTTCCATAATGGCGCATTTTTCTTCCAGTAATCGCGTGCGGCCTGGCATTTTGAATCTGCGACCTTACGGTATACATCATAGCCTTTTTCCTTTGCAATCAAAACATCTTTTCCTGCATCATCACGCACAATTTTCTCATTGTCCTGGTCGTGGATCCAGCCTTCCTTAGTGATTTCATGTGTATTCGTTCTTCTCAGTACGTTGTAATCACTGCGAACAGTATATTCCCTTCTTGGCAGTGGCGCATCGCTGGCGTCGGTCCAGTAATGCCTTCCATCTGCGTGGATCCAGGTTGCTGTTCCGGTGTAACGCGGACTGTCATCTACCTGATAGACATTTTGTGTCCATTGTCCCTTAACTGTATTTTTTGGCAATGCGTTGAATTTCCAGGTTTTGTCCTTGAAAAATTCATAAAAATCGGTGTTCTCATAAACCCAATCCTGGCGCCAGTGTTTTACAATAACGGTATCAGACACCAAAAGCAAATGCTGTAAAACCAATTTATTTGGCTGGTCTTCTGCCAGTTCCACCCATTCCAATCCCGAATCGAGTTTGGTTTTAGAAGGCTTGTAATCGGCATCTTTGGAATACTGGAAGGTCTCGGCAAAATTGAATTCCACTTCATAGCATCCACACATCGATTTAATGGCTTTTACGTCTTCCGCCTTCTTGTTCTCCTGCGCGTTTGCAGCAAATCCAATGAACAGAATCCCCGAAAAAATAGCTTTTGCAACTGAGCTAAAGCGACCCGTTTGATTTTTAGTTTGTTGTAATCTCATGATAAAAGGTTAAAAAATTTCTTTTGCAAAAATAAGTATTTTTATTTAGAACAATTAAAAATAACACTATATATTTGCATAAAATTATTAAGAACAGGTCTAAATAATGAGAAACTGCCTTTCAATAACTGCCTTATTCTCCTTTGCAATCACTGCGTCAGCACAGCAGGCGACTGTTGATACCACCAGCACGACCTCGCTGGAACAAGTTGTGGTAACTGGACAGTTTGAGCCACAATCCCTGAAAAAATCCATTTACAATGTACGCGTTATTACGAAAGAGGACATTCGGAGGCTTGCTGCCAACAACCTTGCCGATGTCCTGAGTCAATCCCTCAACATCATCGTAACGCCTTCGGGAAATGATGGCCGTTCGACCGTCTCGCTCTTCGGCCTGGATGCACAATATTTCAAGATTTTACAGGACAATGTCCCGATGGTCAGCGATGCCGGACTTGGCAACAACATCGACCTTACGCAGATCAACCTGAATGATATCGAACGGATCGAAATTATCGAAGGCTCGATGGGGGTGACACACGGCGCCAATGCGGTAAGCGGTATTTTAAATATTATCACCAAAAAAGGCAGTAATACAAAATGGGAGCTTTCTGCCACAGTACAGGAGGAAACTGCGGGAGCAGAATACAAGCCGCTGAAAGAAGGAAGACACATACAGGGACTGAAAGCCGGACATAAATTTTCCGAAAACTGGTATGCTTCCCTGGCATTTAACAGGAATGATTTTGATGGCTTCAAGGGCGGGCGAAAAGGTCCGGACCACACTGCCAACGACGGCCAACGCGGCTACCAATGGCTTCCGGACGGGCAATACAACGTGAATTCAATGCTGGCTTATTCAAAGGATAGTTTTCGTTTTTTCTACAAATCGGAATATTTCAGGGAGAAGACGGCTTTTTACCATGCTACCGTCAATGCGATAAACAATCCGCCTTTTGAACCGATCCGTACCGCCGACGACAGCCGTTATTTCACGACCAGGTTATACAATCATGCGAATGTTTCGGGCAAATTTGCTTCCGGCCTGCGCTATAATGTTTCTGTTTCTTATCAGAACCAAAAGCGGGAAACCGAAGATTTTCAGTACAACCTGAATACAAAATCAGAATCCGGTAATACGCGATACAAAGACCAGTCGTCTGCTGTTCTGTACAGTACCGGGACTTTGTCTGATTTTTTCAGGGACAGGAAATACGATCTCCAATTGGGCTATGAAGTCAATGGACAAAACGGTTTTTCGAAGGTAATTGCTGAAAATAACTTCGTAAAGGATGTGCGTCGGCAATTCAACAATTACGATGTTTTTC
>CALRKC020000423.1:0-3019 GCA_943367895.1 Erythrobacter sanguineus
TGATGAACCCACAGGGGCTTTGGACACCAAAACTTCCTATGAAGTTATGGAGCTGATCCAGGCGATAAACGATGAAGGCAAAACCATACTGATTGTCACCCATGAGCCCGATATTGCGGCCATGTGCAAAAGGAATGTACTGCTGAAAGACGGACAGATTATAGACGATAAAATGATTGTCCAACAAAGAGTGAAGACACATGTTTAACATTGAGCGCTGGCAGGAAATCTTTGAAGCCATCAGCAAAAACAAGCTCAGGACTTTCCTGACCGGGGTTTCTGTGGCTTCCGGAATTTTCATTTTGGTGATTTTACTGGGCGTGGGCAACGGACTTCAGAATGGTATTGAAAAGCAGTTTGAGCGCGATGCAGCCGGAATCATTGAACTTTGGCCCGGCACAACAACAAAGGAGTACAAAGGCCTTAATCCGGGAAGGGAAATCCAGCTGCACAACGGGGATTATGATATGTCTGTGCAGAAGTTTGGACCGAAACTCGAACTAAAGTCCGCAAGTTACAGCCAATGGGGTGTACAGGTTGCCTACGGAAAAGAAAGCGGTAGTTATATGTATAGGGGTGTATATCCTGACCATGAGGGGATTGAAAATGTGACGATGATTCAGGGACGGTTTATCAATCGAAATGATATGACCAATTATGAGAAATCAGCCGTTATAGGTCAAAAACTGAATGCCGATTTGTTTAAAGGCAAAAATCCCTTAGGTGAAATCATTACCGTAAATACGATCCCTTATAAAGTAATAGGTGTGTTTACTGACCCGGCAGGAGAACGCGAGGAAGCCCGTATTTATGCTCCAATCACTACTACCCAAAAGGTTTTTGGTGCCGGAGACAAGATTAGTAATCTGTCTTACACGCTGAAAAAAGGAGCAGATTACGACGAAGCTTTAGCGGAATCAAAAAAATTTACTGCCGGGCTGAAGCAAATGCTTCACAGCAAATACAGTATCGCACCCGATGATGAAAATGCCATCGGAATCCATAATTCTGTTGAAGATTCAAAGAACGCTTACAATGTCACCTTATACATCCGTCTCTTTTTCTGGTGGGTCGGAATTTGTACGATTGTGGCTGGCGTGGTTGGTGTCAGCAATATAATGCTCATCATCGTAAAAGAAAGGACAAAAGAAATCGGTATCAGGAAAGCACTTGGCGCACCGCCGGTATCAATTATCGCGATGATACTGCATGAATCTATTTTCATCACTACGATTTCAGGTTTTGTAGGACTGCTTATGAGCCTCGCTTTACTGGAGATTGTAGGGCCAATGGTAGACAGCGAGTTTTTCAGGAATCCTGAAGTTGATTTCAACGTAGCCTTAACCACGTTGTTCCTATTGGTTTTTGCAGGCGCAGTGGCAGGATTTTTTCCGGCATATCGCGCAGCACGCATCAAACCCATTGCAGCCCTAAGAGACGAATAGTATGTTTGATAAAGACAAATGGAATGAGATTTTACAGGCGTTAAGCGCCAATGTCTTTCGGACAGTGCTTACTGCTTTCGGCGTTTTTTGGGGTATTTTTATCCTGGTGATCCTTCTGGCCGCGGGCAAAGGACTGGAAAATGGCGTGATGAAAGGCTTTTCGGGCATGGCGACCAACACGGTTTTTCTTTGGACACAAAATACATCCAAACCTTATAAGGGACTGCCAAATAACAGAAGCTATAATTTTAAGAACAGTGATGTACAGGCACTTCGCGAGCATTTTCCGGATTTGATGTATATTTCTCCGAGAAACCAGTTAGGGGGTTATCAGGGTGCCAACAATGTGATAAGGGGAACTAAAACTGCCGCCTTCACTGTTTACGGTGATTATCCTGAAATCGCATACCAGGAATCCAAGGCAGTTATTAAAGGTAGGTTCATCAATTATAATGACATAAACCAAAAACGTAAAATTGCTGTTGTTGGCGAAGGCGTAATTTCAGCACTATATGATAAGGGTGAAGAAGCTCTCGGATCTTACATCAAGATTAACGGTGTAAATTTTATGGTCGTCGGAGTTTATAAATCAAAGTCCAATAATGGCAATGCAGAAGAAGCCCAAAAGGAAATTTACATCCCGTTTACGGCTTTCCAGCAGGCATTTAATTACGGTGATGTTGTTGGGTGGATGTCAATCACAGCCAAAGATGGAACCTCCATTACTGATATGAAAGCTGATATCTTCAGGTTCTTAAGGTCACGACATGATGTTGATCCCGACGATGAACGGGCCATAGGGAATTTTGACCTTTATGAGGAGTTCAGCAAAGTCAACGGATTGTTCGTCATCCTGAAATTCATCGCCTATTTTGTTGGGATTTTGGTGTTGCTTTCCGGCGTTATCGGGATCTCAAATATCATGCTGATTGTTGTAAAGGAAAGAACAAAAGAAATCGGAATCCGCCGTGCGATCGGGGCATCACCGGGAAAAATAAGGTCGCAAATCCTGACAGAATCTATTTTTCTGACGATCATCGCCGGAATGCTTGGTATAATCGCCGCTTCCGGAGTGCTGGGGGTTATCAATATGGTCCTCGATTCGATGGATTCAGACGATATGATGTTTGCCAATCCAAGCGTCGACCTTGGCGTGGTGTTTGCAGCATTGATGATTCTTGTATTTTCCGGATTGCTGGCTGGATTTATACCAGCACAAATCGCCATTAAAGTAAAACCCATTGATGCCCTTAGGGCCGAATAAAAACGAAACCAACTGCATAAAACAAACATAGCATGAAAAGAAGAGGAATTACCATCACCATCTTAATCCTAATTGTCGTCCTGTTTTTCGGCACATTATATTACCTGTATCAAAAAAATGCAGCATCGCCAATTGTTTTTGAAACGGATAAGCCGGAAACCAAAACCATCATAAAAAACACCATCGCTACGGGAAGCATTGTTCCTGATGAAGAAGTTTTAATCAAACCCAATATTTCCGGCATTATTGAGGAGATTTATGTGGAAGCCGGCGGATTTGTGAAAGCCGGGGACATGATTGCCAAAATACG